>NZ_JAAKNE010000149.1:0-8577 GCF_049170755.1 Aeromonas sp. 604176 | reverse complement strand
GCGTGCCACTGGAACACACCGAATTCGAAGCCTTTCAGGTCACCGTTCGGTGCCCAGGTCAGGGGGCCCATCACGGTATCGATCGGCGCAGCCTTGATGGCGGCGGCAACGGCGGCCGGGTCATCTTCACCCGCCTTGGCGATACCGGCTGCTAGGGTTTGCACCGCGGCATAGGTGGTCCAGACGAACGGGCCGGAGGAGTCCTGACCCTTGGCTTTGAACGCTGCAACCAGCGGGGCGTTGGCCGGCACCAGATCGTATTTGTTCGGCAGGGTCACCAGCAGGCCTTCGGAAGCCGGGCCGCCGATGGCGGAGATATCCTTGTTACCGACCCCTTCCGGGCCCATGAACTTGGCTTTCAGCCCCTTCTCGCCAGCCTGACGCAGGATCAGGCCCAGCTCAGGGTGATAGCCGCCGTAGTAGACGAAATCGACGTTCTCTTTCTGCAGCTTGGCGATCAGGGCGGAGAAGTCCTTGTCACCGGCGGTGATCCCTTCATAGGCCACCACCTTCACGCCAGCCTTGTCGAGTGCGGCTTTGACGCTGGAGGCGATACCTTCACCGTACTGCTTCTTGTCGTGGATAACGGCCACGCGCTGGGGTTTGACCTGCTCGATGATGTACTTGGCGGCAGTCGGGCCCTGATCGCTATCCAGACCTATGGTGCGCAGGGTCAGCTGGTAACCGCGTTCGGTGATCTTGGGGTTGGTGGAGGCGGGGGTAACCATCAGGATCCCCTCGTCTTCATAGATGTCGGAGGCGGGCAGGGTGTTGTCGGAGCAGAGGTGACCGACCACGAACTTGACGCCATCATTCACCACCTTGTTGGCGATGGCTACCGCCTGCTTGGGATCACAGGCATCGTCATAGATGACGGCTTCGATCTGCTTGCCATTGATGCCGCCAGCCTTGTTGATCTGCTCGACCGCCATCTTGCCGCCGGTGAACTGCATGTCCCCGTACTGGGCAACCGGGCCGGTGAGCGGGCCTGCGATACCTATCTTGATGGTGTCTGCCGCGTGTGCGATGGAGATCGATCCAAACAGAGCCAAAGAAACCGCTGCGCTTACTGTAATTTTGCTCAACTTATGCATTGATTCGTCCCTTAATCAGTGGATTGTTTCATTTACGAGTGCCATTCCGGATCGACATCCCGTGCATCCGGCTATAGGTATGGTTCTATCATTCCTCACGGGGCAATAACAAGCTGTTAAAGATACTAACCAGAGGGGGTGGGGTGGGCTTATTTTGAAATAAATGACCTGTCATTTGTGTTTAATTGGAATTTAGTATCGATTCTTCGCCTTAACATCTTGGTAACCAGAGGTGATTATGATGAAGCACAGAGGATTAGTCTGGTGATATTTTACTCTGATGGTGCTCCCATTTTGACCATTAATCGTTTGCGCAAACAGAAATGAGCGCCTAAATTAGCCGGCATTGACAATTCCGTGGCAGAGCCCGTTAAAACCAAGCCTTTATTCGGGAAATCTGCTAATGTTCCGCCTTTGACAGTCAGGAGACAGAGATGGCCACTATCAAGGATGTCGCCTCGCGCGCAGGCGTATCCATCTCCACCGTCTCACATGTGCTCAACCACACTCGGCGGGTCAGCGAAGACGCGACCCAGAAAGTGATTGAGGCGGTGGCAGAACTCAACTACGCGCCCAACTCGGTAGCGCGCAGTCTTAAGATAAATTCGACCAAGACCATTGGCATGCTGGTCACCACCAGCGTAAACCCCTTCTTCGCGGAAGTGGTGCAAGGGGTTGAAGCGTACTGCTTCGAACAGGGCTACAGCCTGATCCTCTGCAACACCGAAAACCAGCCGCCTCGCCAACAGCATTACCTGAGAATGCTGATGGAAAAACGGGTGGATGGTCTGCTGGTATTGGGGACCGATATCGACACTCCGTTGCGCGACATGCTGCGCATCCACAAGAACGTGCCGCAGGTGGTACTGGATTGGGGCACGGAGTGCGATTTCGCCAACGTCATCAACGACAACGCCCGCATCGGCGCCCGCATGGCCGTACGCCATCTGCTGGAGCTGGGGCACCGCGACATCGTCTGCATCACTGGCCAGCTCTCCAAGCCGACCACCCAGCAGCGACTGGACGGGGTACGTGATGCGCTGGGCGAACACGGTCTGACCCTTAAAGATGAACAGGTCTTTGAAGGGGACTACGAGAGCCAGAGCGGCTTCGATGCCATGCAGCGCATCCTGGCCCTGCAGCCTCGTCCGACCGCGGTCTTTGCCTTCGACGATCCCATGGCGATCGGCGCGATTTGCGCTGCCTGGGAAGCGGGAGTCAAGGTGCCGGACGATATCTCCATCATCGGTTACGACGATGTGGAGATGGCGCGCTTCTCCAGCCCGCCGCTGACCACCATCCGTCACCCGAAGGCCGAACTGGGCCAGCTGGCGGTGAAGCATCTGGTCAGCCGGATCCGCAACAAGGAGCTGGAAGTGGAGTCGATGACGGTACAGCCCGAGCTGATTGTCCGTCGCTCGGTCAAACCGCTGCGTTAATCCGCACCCGTTGCCAACACGAAAAACCCCCTCTGTCACGAGGGGGTTTTTGTTTATGGGCGGTTTATTTCAGTTCCGGCCAGTAGGCTTTGTTGGCCTCTATCAAGTCATCGAGAATGGACTTGGCCACCGATGCACTGGGTACTGTCTTGGAGAGGGTGATGGCTTGCCACAGTTTCTGGTAAGAGTGCTCGACCCAGGCTTCGACCACCAGTTTCTCGACCGCGACCTGCTGGCCCATCATGCCCTGCTGGAACAGCGGAATGCTGCCCACCTGCAACGGCTCTGGCCCGCTGCTGCCGACCAGGCAGGGGATCTCGACCATGGCTTCCGGGTCAAAGTTGGGGATGGCGCCGCGATTGGGAACGATCAGCAGCATCCGCTCCTGGGTGTTGAAGGCGATGGCGGTTGCCAGGTCAACGATATAGGAAGCGTGCTCATCGATCTCCAGCTCGCCCGCTGCTGAATTACCTGCCTTGACGATGTCGCTACAGGCGGTGAAGACCTGCTTCTCGCGGTGCTCCATCACCTCGTTGGCACGGGTGTGTTCCGGATTGGAGTGAGCCACCACATAGTCCGGGTAGAGGTAGTACTTCAGATAGGTGTTAGGCAGGGTATCCGGGTCGAGCGCCCACACATCCTTTGCCTTGGCGAAGGTATCGTTCCAGCTTGCTTCGGCATGGCTGGCGCTATTGGGCACATAGCCGTGGCGGGCGACGTGCTCCTTGATCTTCGGCATCAGGTCGTTGCCTTCCAGATCTTCGATGCGGGTCCACCAGCCAAAGTGGTTGAGGCCGTAGTAGCGTACCCGCATCTCTTTGCGGGATTTGAGACCGGCAATCTGGGCCATGCGCCCCTCGATCCCGATCGGCATGTCGCAGATGTTGAGGATTTTGGCGTTGGGACGCAGGCGACGGGTCGCTTCAGCCACAATGGCGGCCGGGTTGGAGTAGTTGAGCATCCAGGCATTGGGTGAGTACTGCTCCATATAGTCGACCAGCTCCAGCACCCCGCCGATGGAGCGCATGCCATAGGCGATACCGCCCGGGCCGCAGGTCTCCTGACCGACCACCCCATGACGCAGCGGGATCTTCTCGTCCAGCTCGCGCATCGGATATTTGCCAACCCGGATATGGGCCATGACGAAATCAACATCGCTAAACGCTGCTTTGGGGTCGGTGCCATAGCTGAAGGCGATCTCGGGAGCCTTCTCTTTCAGCAAGATTTTGCAGGCTTCGGCGATGATCTCCTGACGGGCACCATCGTTGTCGTAGAATTTGATCTCCTTGAGCGGGAAGCGATGTTGATTTTCCAGCAACATCAGAACGATACCAGGAGTAAAAGTGCTGCCACCACCGGCAATGACTACAGAGAATTTTTTCATGATCATGACTCCATTACTAAAGATGATTGTTGATGACTGTTGTTCATAATCGACTCCATATTTTCACGTACCTGAGGTACATGCAGACCGATAATTACCTGGATACTATCGCCATGGCGGACGACCCCATGGGCACCCAATTTAATAAACTCCTCATCTGCTGCTGCCAGCTTGCTGTTAACCAACGATATTCTTAAGCGGGTGGCACAATTATTCAGACTGCGTATATTTTTGACTCCACCAAGCGCTTCGATAATTTGTGTTGCACTATCACTGCCACGCTGGTTTTTGGCTGCCTGATAATCTGATTTTGAATAAAGCTTTATTTCACTGTCTTCCCGGCCCGGTGTTTTAAGATTGAGCCTGATAATCAGCGCGCGGAATATCAGGAACCAGATGCCGGTAAAGACCAACCCTATAGCGATCTGGGTGAACATCATTCCCGCATGGTTGTGGAACATGGGTATCCAGTTCTGCGGCAGGAACTGGTCGAGCAGACCTCCACCCATGTTGCCGACCACACCAAACAGGTACATCACAGTCGACATGGTGGCTGCCAGCAGGGCGTGGATGGCAAACAGCAGCGGCGAGATGAAGAGGAAGGTGAACTCCAGCGGCTCGGTGATACCGACCAGAATGGCGGTCAGGGTGGCCGGGATCAGCAGGCCTGCCACCTTGGCCTTGTTCTCTTTGGCTGCCGTGGCATAGATGGCCAGAGCAATCCCCATGGCACCGAAAATCTTCGAGTTGCCGTGCAGGGCGAAGCCACCCTGAGGGAACTGTTCAATCAGCGGGCGAGTACTCTGGCTGAACTCCAGCATGTGCTGCGCCCAGTAGAGCTGAATGCCTCCCTCTACTGCCGCTGGGCCGAAGATGAAGGGGCCGTAGATAAAGTGATGCAGGCCGGTCGGGATCAAAATCCGCTCTAGGAAGGTGTATACCCATACCCCGACCGGACCCGAGATCAGCATGAAATTCTGCAGGGAGGCGATGCCCATCTGTACTTTTGGCCAGCCAAGCAGGGTCAGCCAGGCGCAGGGGATCATCACGAAGAAGGCGACAATGGTGACAAAGGAGCTGCCCTGAAAGATGCCGAGAAAGACCGGCAGTTGGCGATCAAACAGGCGGTTGTGCAGTGCCGTCACGATGCCGGAGATGACGATGGCCCCTATGATGCTGGTATCCAGGGTCTTGATCCCCGCGACCATGGCGAGGCCACTTTCACCCCCTACATCCTGACTGAAGTCGACCCCGAAATAACTGCCCCAGGTCATGCCCATGGCGTTGATAAAATAGTTCCAGGTCATGAAACTGACCAATACAGCCAGACAGGCTCTGGCTTGTGCCTTATTTGCCAGACCGATTGGCAGGCCAATCGCAAATATTAGCGGCATATTTCTGAATACTGTCCAGCCACCCTCTTCAATAATATGGATGATCTGAAAAAATAATCCTTGTGGGTTTGCCAGTGATTCACCGACAAACATCGGGTTTTTCAGCATAATTGCAATGCCTACTACCATACCTGCAAAAGGAAAAAGCAGTACAGGAGTGAACATTGCTCCGCCAAAACGTTGAATTTGACTGAGCATATATTGTCCCTTGGTTGAAATAGCTAATCGAATCCTTGCCGGTGTTGCCAGATGCAAATTAGCAACGATAAAAAGAGACCTCATGAAATATCTTGGAATAATGTGATCTGACGCATGCAGTTATTTAGACAAAGATGTCTAACTTTTGCGATATTGTTGTACCTCTTGGTTTTGTGATGTTCTTGCAGCTTTAGTTTAAATTTAAGTTATTGTTTTTATGCAATTTATCCACTTACTTAAGAATAAGATGGTTGGCGTTGTGACCACAGGAGATGTCTAGCAGTGATCTATAAATCGGTGGCTGACCGACTCAGGATCAGGGTAAACGGTGCCGAGTGCCGGGTGGGAGATGTGTTGCCGGGCGAAAAAGCGCTGGCAGAACAGTATGGCGTCTCCCGCATGACCATTCGCAGAGCGGTAGATATGTTGATCGAGTGGGGATTGGTCGAGCGGCGCCACGGCAGCGGCACCTATGTGACAAAAAAGGATGTCCAGCATGAGACCAAAGGTCTGAGCGGGTTTACCGAACTGATGCGCGAGCAGGGGCGCACATTGACCAGCCAGGTACTGGAGTTTCGTACCATGCCCGCGCCACCGGCCATCGCCAGTCAGCTGAGGGTTAAGGTGAATGAACCCGTCTATTACTCAAGCCGGATCCGCTCGGTGGATGGTCGGGCACTGCTGCTGGAAGAGAGCTATATGCCGGTCAGACTGTTTCGCAATCTGTCGGTCGCCCATCTGGAAGGGTCCAAATTCGACTACATCGAACGGGAGTGCGGCATCGCGATTGCGGGCAACTATGAGTGCTTCAGTGCCGTGCTGGCGGATCGGGCTACTGCCGAGCTGCTCCATATCGAGCAGGGGGCCCCTATCCTGCGGCTCACCTCACTCTCATACAGCGAGAGCGGAGAGTTCCTCAACTACTCCATCATGTTCCGTAATGCCAACGACTATCACGTTGACTACCACCTCCACCGTGCCCGCGGCTAGTGCCTGGCTGATGAGGCAGCGTGTCGTTGAAAGAGGGGAGAGCCTGTGAGGGAGGCATTGGCCATAACTCCTCCCTCGGCCCATGCAGATCAAAATAATCAACTCAAATGTTAGTTATCCTTGCTGCCGGATCCGGATGTAGGCAGTGGGGGATGCATGAGCGTGATTGAAGCGATAACCATGGTGGCCGGTATGGTTTATCTGGTGTTGTTGGCGTGGCAGGTGCGCACCGGCTGGCCGGGGCGTCTTGCGCTCGGCCTGCTGGGGCTGGTCTGGTTGCTGGCGGCCGACAGCCTGCTCTGGCTCGCACTGGGGACGGTCACCGCCGTGCTTGCCCTCCGGCATCAGAGGCGGCCGCTGCCCGTGTTCGGGGCGATCGACAGTCAGCAGTTGCGGGCAGGCACTCGCCATCTGCTGCTGCTCTGCTGGGGGCTGGTCACAGTGCAATACAGCCTGCATATCTGGCAGTTGGGACAGGGGATGAGCCCCTGGCTGGTGCGCCCGGACGTGGTGGATGCCTTCCTGCCCATCGCCGGTGGCCTCGGGCTGCGGGCCTGGTTCGCGCAGGGGTTGGTGGATCCCCACCATCCGGCGGCCACCGTCACCGTACTGGTACTCTCCCTGTCGGCCCTGCTGCTGGGGCGGGCGTTCTGTGCCTGGTTCTGTCCGCTCGGGCTGGTGGGGGAATGGCTGTATGGCCTGCGCCACCGGTTGCTGCCGGGGGAGTGGAGCCCGCCGCGCTGGCTGGATCTTGCCCTGCGCACCCAGAAATTTCTGGTGCTCGGCTTTCTGCTCTTCATCATCCTGCTGGCGGTGCCGGCTGCTGCCCTGCCCGGCTACTTCACCAGCCCCTACCATCAGGCGGCGGATATGAAGATGGGGGCCTTCTTCTTCAACCTGACCCTGATCTCGGGTCTGTGCCTCGGCTGGGTGTTGCTGCTTACCGCGACCTTTCGTCAGGGATTCTGCCGCTACCTCTGCCCCTATGGCGCCTGGCTCGCCCTGCTGGGGCTACTGACGCCGCTGTGCATTCGCCGTGACCCGGCCCGCTGCCTGCGAAGCCAGGGTCATGACTGCGACAAGTGCAGCCGGGCCTGTCCATCGCGCATTGCGGTGCACCAGCTTATTGCGGTACGCAGCCTGGAGTGCACCGGCTGCCTGAGCTGCGTGGCCGCCTGCCCCAAGCGGGTCGAGGCCCTGCACCTTGGCAGCAAGGTGCTCCGGCTCGCACCGAGCCGTTTGCTGGGGCTGCTCTGCTTGTTGCTGCTGGTGCTGCCGTTGCTTACGCATGGCCTGTTGGATATCTGGGCCAGCCAGACGCCGCTGGCGATACGGGCTCACCTGTTGCAACTGTTGCCACAGCTGACCCATTAACTGGGGAAGGTGACAGTGTGACCATGGTGCAAGATCACAGGGTACGCACACGGACACCCTCGGGTGTCCGTTTTCTTATTCAGGCGGGGGTGGGTTGAGGGGGCAAGGCCGATATGGCTTACCAGTTGGCGAAATCCACCTCGGGCAGGGTTTCAAAGCCGGGGCGGGCAAACAGATAGCCCTGCATCAGGCTGACGCCCATCTCCCGCAGGCAGGCCATCTCTTCGCGGGTCTCGATCCCCTCCGCCAGCGGGGTGATCTTCAGCTCCGCAAACAGTGCCAGACAGTGGCGCACTATGGCTTGTCGGGTCGGGTCATGGTCGATGCCGCGCAGCAGGTGCATATCGAGCTTAACGATGTTGGGATGAAAATCGGCCAGCAGGTTGAGGCCCGAGTAACCGGCGCCAAAGTCATCGATTGCCGTCTTGAAGCCGAGGGCCTGATAGTGATCGACGATACTGCGGAGATGCTGGCTATCCTGCACCTGCTCCACCTCGGTCAGCTCGAACATGATCTGCTCGATGGGAAAGAGATGCTCGCGGGCCGCCTGCAGGGTGGTGCGGATGCAGCGCTCCGGGCGGTAGACCGCGTTGGGCAGAAAGTTGATGCTCAGCATGCCCCGCATATCGAGGCGGGCGGCCAGCGCGATGGCCTTGATGCGGCACAGCTGATCGAAGCGGTAGCGGTTGTCGTCGTTGACCCGG
>NZ_JAAKNE010000148.1:0-8592 GCF_049170755.1 Aeromonas sp. 604176 | reverse complement strand
TACAATGCCGCCCCTCATCATAAGCCAAGAGATCCGGCCCATGAAGCTCAACCCCAATCAGAACGAAGCGGTCAAGTATGTCTCCGGCCCTTGCCTGGTGCTGGCGGGTGCCGGATCGGGCAAGACCCGCGTCATCACCAACAAGATTGCCTATCTGGTGCAGCAGTGCGGCTACAGTGCGCGCAACATCGCTGCGGTCACCTTTACCAACAAGGCGGCGCGGGAGATGAAGGAGCGGGTCGGCCAGACCCTGGGACGTAAGGAGGCGCGGGGGCTGATGGTCTCCACCTTCCATACACTGGGTCTCGATATCATTCGTCGTGAGCACAAGAGCCTGAATCTCAAGGCCAACTTCTCCCTGTTCGATGACACCGACCAGCTGGCGCTGCTGAAAGAATTGACTGAAGACGAGCTCGACAACGACAAGGACAAGCTCTCGGCCCTTATCAGCCAAATCTCCAACTGGAAGAACGACCTTATCCTGCCCGCCCGTGCCATGCGCATCGCCCGCGGGCCGGAAGAGGTGCTGATGGCCCAGCTCTACGAGCGCTATCACCGCCAGATGGTGGCCTATAACGCGCTGGATTTTGACGACCTCATCGTGATGCCGACCCTGCTGCTCAAGAGCAATCAGGAGGTGCGTGAGCGCTGGCAGAACAAGATCCGCTATCTGCTGGTCGATGAGTACCAAGACACCAACACCAGCCAGTACGAGCTGGTGAAGCAGATCGTCGGCGAGCGTGCCCGTTTTACCGTGGTAGGGGACGATGACCAGTCCATCTACTCCTGGCGCGGTGCCAAGCCGCAGAATCTGGTGCTGCTGAGTGAAGATTTCCCCAGCCTCAAGCTGATCAAGCTGGAGCAGAACTACCGCTCCAAGCGGCGGATCCTCAAGTGCGCCAACATCCTGATCGCCAACAACCCGCACGTCTATGACAAGGCGCTCTTCTCCGAGTTGGATGAAGGGGTGAAGCTCAAGGTACTGTTCGCCAAGAACGAGGAGCACGAAGCGGAGCGGATCGCTGCCGAGATGATGGGCCACAAGTTTATGAACCGCACCCGGTTCAAGGATTACGCCATCCTCTATCGGGGCAACCATCAGTCGCGCATCTTCGAGAAGGCGCTGATGACCAACCGGATCCCTTACCGTATCTCCGGCGGCACCTCGTTTTTCTCCCGTACCGAGATCAAGGACATCATGGCCTACCTCAAGCTGCTGGTGAATCCGGATGAGGACACTGCCTTCCTGCGGGTGGTCAACCTGCCGCGACGCGAGATCGGCCCCACCACCCTCGAAAAGCTTGGCCAATACGCCAACCAGCGCGGCAAGAGCCTGTTTGCCGCCAGCTTCGAGCTGGGGCTGGAACAGCACCTCTCCGGCCGTGGCCTGACGGCTTTGCAGGCCTTTACCAACTGGCTGGTTCGCCTTGGTGATCAGGCGCTGCGCGGCAATCCGGTGGAGGCGGTGCGGGACATGATCAAGGAGATCCACTATGAAGAGTGGCTCTACGAGACCTCCCCCAGCCCGAAAGCGGCCGAAATGCGGATGCAGAACGTCTCCACTCTCTATCGCTGGATTACCGAGATGCTGGAAGGGGATGAGCTGGAGGAGTCGATGACGCTGGCTCAGGTGGTCACTCGACTCACCCTGCGCGATATGATGGAGCGCAATGAGGGGGAAGATGATGCGGATCAGGTGCAGTTGATGACCTTGCATGCCTCCAAGGGGCTGGAGTTCCCCTATGTCTACATGGTGGGGATGGAGGAGGGCTTGCTCCCCCACCAGACCAGCATCGATGAAGACAACGTCGAGGAGGAGCGGCGTCTCGCCTACGTGGGCATTACCCGGGCCCAGACCGAGCTGACCTTTACCCTCTGCAAGGAGCGGCGCCAGTTTGGCGAGTCGGTACGGCCAGAGCCGAGCCGCTTCCTGCTGGAGCTGCCGCAGGATGACCTTGAATGGGAAAACCAGAAGAAGGTGACTGCCGAGGAGCGCCAGCAGAAGGGGCAGATGGCGGTGGCCAATCTGCGCGCCATGTTCAAGAAAGATTAGGAGGTTGCGTTGCCGGGGGATAGCAGTGGAATGATGTCTGCTCCCGGCATGGGGGGAGATATATAGCGTCCTTGCCCCATCCGGCAGCCGATATCTATCAGCTTCTGTAACTGCTGCTGGTTCTCAATGCCTTCAACCACAAGGGTGTAATCGAGATCCTGACAGATATCCCGCATGGCGCGGATCAGCGCCAGATCTTTGGGGGACTGCAGCATCCGCTGGGTAAAGCTGTCATCCACCTTGATGTAATCTACCGGGAAATGGAACAGGGCGTTGAGGGAGGAGAAGCCGGTACCAAAGTCGTCCAGGCTGATCTGAATGCCCTTGGCACGCAGTTCATGCAGGGAGGCCAGCGCATCGGAATCCTGCCGCGACAGCTCCCGCTCGTTGAATTCAAAGATCAGATAGCCTGGTGCTATCCCCTCCTCATCGATAATGTCCACCAACCGCATGATGTGATCATGGTTGACCAGATGTTTGCCGGAGAGGTTGATGGCGACCTTGAACTTGCTCTGGCCCGAGATCGGAAGCCACACTTTCAGTTGCTGGCAGGTGTGGCGCAGGATCTGATAATCCAGCTCCAGAATCAGGCCACATTGCTCCGCCAGCGGAATAAAGTCGAATGCATCCTTCAGAATTCCCTCTTCGGTCAGCCAGCGCGCCATCACCTCCAGACCGGTCAGGCGGCTATCCTGTAGCCGGATCACCGGTTGGTAGTAGGGGACGATACGCCCTTCCCGCAGGGCCCGAGCCAGCATCTCTTCCGGCGAATTCCAGTTCTGGTTGATGCAATCATCCGAGTAGCTGACGATGCGGCTGCGGCCATTGCGTTTGGCCTGGTACATGGCCAGATCGGCCTGGTGGAGTAACTGGCTGATATCCGATGTCTGTTCGGACACACTCGATACCCCTAGGCTGACGGTAATACTCAGCTCATTGCCAAGCAGCCGGAACGGATAGGAGAGGCGGCTGATGATACGGTTGAGCACCGGGCTGATGTCATCTTCATGTTTGCTGCTATCGAGATAGATGACGAACTCGTCGCCCCCCAATCTGGCCACCATATCGTTTTGCCGGATGCAGGTCTGCAGGCGGCGGCTTACCTCCTTGAGCAGCTGATCACCAGCACTGTGGCCCAGGGTGTCATTGATCTGCTTGAAGTGATCCACATCGATGAAGATCACCGCAAACCCCGGTGACTTGTAGCGGTTGTAGTGGGTCATGGCTTGATTGAGGTGGTTCATCAACAGCGCCCGGTTCGGTAGCTGGGTCAGCGGGTCGTGAAGCGCATCGAATTGCAGCCGCCGTTCCAGCTCCTGATGCTGCTTGAGCTGCTTTTGCAGCCTGAGGTTGGTCTGACGCAGCTGTTGCAGCCGCTGGTTGATGGAGTCTTCACTATTGATGTCGTTAAGCTGCTGGCGGATCCGCTTCAGCTCCAACAGCAGGGTGAGCTGACCACGCAGGAAGTCGAGAAACAGCTTGTCGTCTGTCTCCAGCGGTTGCGCGGTGCTGATGATGAAGTGGGCGAAGTACTGTTGTTGCAGCCGTAGCGGCATGCTGTGCCAGTAGGTTGCCTCCCTGTTGACCTCGATATTGCTGGTGCTGTGGCACAAACCGCTGATGAATTCGTCGCTTTGACGAGGATGTGCGGGATAAATCTTCTCAAGCGTATGGCTGTGGAGCCTGACCAGCAGCATATCCTCAATGGCGAGCATCTGGCGCAGCACCGCCTCCAGCTGGGAGAAGAGCGCCTGACCGGGCAGGGTGTTGGCCAGTCGCATGATGCGGCTGATGCTCTCGATTTTCTTTTTCCAGTTCGGGTCTTTGCGGATCAGCGGCGAAGGCAGCTCGGTGAGATGGGAGCCCGCTTGGGTTTCGGTCAGCCGCTTGGATAGACACTCCAGCAGCAGGCGTAATGTGGGCAGGTCGGATGGTTCGCCGCGAGCCAGCAGCCACTGCACCTGACCATGTTCGATAGGAAAGACGCACCACCCTTCGGCCTCATCGAGCTGGGTGAGCTGATCGGTGATGCGGGACTGCTCCCGCCCCAGTTGTTGCTTGAAGGTATCGCTGATTTTGTAGGCGTAGAGCCAGTTCAGACCACTGTCGGAGAGGCCCAGCATGCCGAAATGCTGCAACGGGCAGAGCTGGTTTATCTGCTTTATCAGATCATCATAATCGCTGCTCTGCGCTGTAGGGGGAGCCGGAAAATCCATAATGGCAGAGACCAACGCCAGCAGAGGAGTTGAGTAGTGGGATTCGGTGGAATGGGGCGACATGAGCAACTCCCGACTATGCCTACCCTACAAGAGTAGTCGGAAGCCGATAGATTGAAAGGGCCGCAATTGCGGCCCTTTCAAATACTTAGAGGTTGTCAGTCATGTAGTGGATGGCGTTTTCAATCTCTTCATCACTACAGTTCGCACAGGTGCCGCGCGGAGGCATCATGCCGGACTTGCCGGTAAAGCCTTCAATGGCATGTTTCTTGAGAGTATCAATGCCTTGGGCGATGCGAGGATCCCAGGCTGCCTTGTCACCCCGTTTGGGGGCACCGGCGGCGCCGGTGTCGTGACAGGCAAAGCAGGCGCCCTTGTATACCGTTTCGCCATCGCGGGGACCGGAAGAGGCGGTCGCAGCAGGTGCAGCACCCGCGCCGGCAATACCTTCCAGATCCTTGGCGGTATAGACCTGACCGATCGGTTTGATCCGCTCGGCAATAGCCTCCGGTGACATCTCATCGGCAGCAAGCACTGCCCCAGACAAGCTGGCGGCCGTCATCCCGACAGCCAGCAAATAGCTCAGTTTTTTCAACACGCTCATATACTCCCAGCAGTCTTTTATTATCCATGTAAACGACGGGATTATAACCGAATAGTTACAGCCATTTAAACGCTTGTGTGTGAAGTGTTAAACACTCTGCGTACAAAGTTTTGGGCGATATCACGGCAATTCTGGTGGTGGAGATAAAAAGAAACCCGGCATTCGCCGGGTTTCGAGTAACCAAAGGGTGAAAAGGGTTATTTATCCCAGCTCAGGATCACCTTGCCGGAGTGGCCGGAGCGCATCGCATCGAACCCCTGCTGGAATTCGTCGATGTGGAATCTGTGGGTGATGATGGGGGAGAGATCCAGCCCGGACTGGATCAGGCTGGCCATCTTGTACCAGGTCTCGAACATCTCGCGGCCATAGATCCCTTTGATAAACAGCCCCTTGAAGATCACCTTGTTCCAGTCGATGGCCATGGTAGAGGGGGGAATGCCGAGCATGGCGATCTTGCCGCCATGGTTCATCTTGTCGAGCATCTCCTGGAAGGCGCTCGGGATGCCGGACATCTCCAGCCCCACGTCGAAGCCTTCGGTCATGCCCAGCTCGCTCATCACGTCGGCCAGCTTCTCCTTGGCCACGTTGACCGCGCGGGTGGCGCCCATCTTGCGGGCCAGCTCCAGCCGGTATTCGTTGACGTCGGTGATCACCACGTGGCGCGCACCCACATGGCGGCAGACGGCGGCGGCCATGATGCCGATGGGGCCCGCCCCGGTGATGAGCACATCCTCACCCACCAGATCGAAGGAGAGGGCGGTGTGCACCGCATTGCCAAACGGGTCGAAGATGGCGGCCAGCTCGTCCGGGATGTTGTCCGGCAGCTTGAAGGCGTTGAATGCGGGGATCACCAGATATTCGGCGAAGGCCCCCGGCCGGTTGACGCCCACACCTGTGGTGTTGCGACAGAGGTGGGTGCGGCCAGCGCGGCAGTTGCGGCAGTGGCCACAGGTGATGTGGCCTTCACCGGAGACGCGATCGCCGATGGCGAAGCCGCGCACCTCCTGACCGATGGCGACCACTTCGCCGACATATTCGTGGCCGACCACCATGGGTACCGGAATGGTCTTCTGGGACCACTCGTCCCAGTTGTAGATATGGATATCGGTGCCGCAGATGGCGGTTTTGCGGATCTTGATCAGCAGGTCGTTGTGGCCGAGCTCGGGGGCCGGCACATCCGTCATCCAGATGCCGACCTCTTTGTGCAGTTTGGAGAGTGCTTTCATGGCTGTTCCTTCAATATGAATGCAGAAAAAAGGGGCTGCAGCCCCTTGATTCAAATCAGATAACGCCGAGTTCACGGCCGATGCGGATAAAGGCGTCGATCGCCTTGTCCAGTTGTTCGCGGGTATGGGCGGCAGACATCTGGGTGCGAATGCGTGCCTGACCCTTAGGTACGACCGGGAAGGAGAAACCCACCACATAGATGCCAGCTGCCAGCATGCGGCTTGCCATTTCGGAGGCCAGTTTGGCATCCCCCAGCATCACCGGAATGATGGCGTGGTCGGCGCCTGCCAGAGTGAAACCGGCAGCGCTCATCCGCTCGCGGAAGTAACGGCTGTTCTCTTTCAGACGTGCGCGCAGGTCGTGACCTTCCGCCAGCATGTCGATCACCTTGATAGTTGCGGCAACGATGGAGGGGGCCAGCGAGTTGGAGAAGAGGTAAGGGCGGGAGCGCTGACGCAGCCAGTCGATCACCTCTTTCTTACCGGAGGTATAGCCGCCGGATGCGCCGCCGAGCGCCTTGCCCAGGGTGCCGGTGATGATGTCGACCCGATCCATCACGCCGCAATATTCGTGGGTGCCACGACCATTCTCGCCGATAAAGCCAACGGCGTGGGAGTCATCCACCATCACCAGCGCATCGTATTTGTCCGCCAGATCGCAGATGGATTTGAGGTCGGCGATGACCCCATCCATGGAGAAGACGCCGTCGGTGGCGATCAGCTTGAAGCGGGCGCCATCGGCGTCAGCCTGCTTGAGCTGGGCTTCCAGCTCGGCCATGTCGTTGTTGGCGTAGCGATAACGCTTGGCCTTGCACAGCCGCACGCCGTCGATGATGGAGGCGTGGTTGAGGGCATCGGAGATGATGGCATCTTCGGCGCCGAACAGGGTCTCGAACAGACCGCCATTGGCATCGAAACAGGAGGAGTAGAGGATGGTGTCTTCGGTGCAGAGGAAGGCAGACATCTTCTGCTCCAGCGCTTTATGCTGGTCCTGGGTGCCACAGATGAAGCGCACCGAGGCCATGCCGAAGCCGTGGCTGTCGAGTCCCTGATGGGCGGCAGCGATCAGATCCGGGTGGTTGGCCAGCCCCAGATAGTTGTTGGCACAGAAGTTCAGTACCTGCTCACCGCCGACGGCGATGCTGGCCTGCTGGGCGGAGGTGATGATGCGCTCCTGCTTGTACAACCCTTCAGCTTGCACCTGGTTCAGTTGCTCGGTCAGGTGACGATAGAATCCGTTAGACATCCTCGATCCTTAGTGGCTATTTCAGCTGCGTATCAACAGAGGGCGACATTTTACTGCAATCTGTTGCGGTAAATTCAAATGATTGTGCTGATATTCAACAAATGTGAAACAGATCTCACCCAGCTGGTTGGGCCAGCAGGCGGTAGTGCTGCTCCAGCTGCTGGATCTGTCCGGCCACCTGGGGTTGCACATAGGGGCGCAGCAGGAACAGCACCTTCAACACGCCCTGATAGAGCAACGGTTTGGTGATGCGGGTGTTGGGGGCCTGGGCAATCTGGAACGGGATCCAGCAGGTCACCACCATCTTGATGGTCTGGCCCAGATCCGGCAGGTCTTCATCGCTGACATCGATAATGCCGCCTTCGCGCAGGCTTCTGAGCAGCGCGACCACGGAAGAACGCATCTGCTCCTGGGCCTTGAGGTACTTCTGTTGCAGCGGTTCGTCACGGCTCAGGATGTCCGGCAGGTTGGCGTAGAAGAAGCGGAACTGCCACATCAGATAGAAGATGGCATCGAGATAGCCCATCAGATCCTGCAGGGTGATTTCACGGTTGCGGGTCGGCACGAAGCTCTCGCTCAGGTGACGAGCATACTGGTCGAAGATGGAGTGGATGATGTCTTCTTTATTGCGGAAGTGGTAGTAGAGGTTGCCCGGGCTGATACCCATGTGCGCCGCAATGTGGTTGGTGGTGATGTTGCGTTCACCCTGATCGTTGAACAGCTCGGTCGCGCTGTGAATGATCCTGTCTCTGGTTTTCATCACTCATTCCTCCAACAGGTTCCGCTCGGGGCAGTTTTGAACAAGGTCGAATCCCCGGACGGCCCGTGATAAACTTTTCGGCAATTTCAAATTGGCTCACTATACACAGCTTTAACAAGCAGTCACATGTAGCCATCAACGTACGAGAGGCAAACTCCATGATCGTAGTAACTGGCGGTGCTGGCTTTATCGGCAGCAATCTGGTCAAGCAGCTGAACGCTCAAGGACGGACCGATATCGTGGTCATTGATGACCTGACCGACGGCACCAAGTTCGTCAACCTGGTCGATCTGACCATCGCTGACTACATGGACAAAGACGAGTTTCAGGCGCGCATCGTCTCCGGCGACGAGTTTGAAGAGTGGGACAACGGCATCGAGGTGATCTTCCACGAAGGTGCCTGCTCTGCCACCACCGAGTGGAACGGCAAGTTCATCATGGAGGTCAACTACGAGTACTCCAAGGATCTGTTCCACTACTGCATCGA
>NZ_JAAKNE010000147.1:0-8608 GCF_049170755.1 Aeromonas sp. 604176 | reverse complement strand
CTGGATGAACCGACCAACGATCTGGACATCGAAACCCTGCGCGCCCTCGAGAACGCCCTGCTGGAGTTCCCGGGTTGTGCCATGGTCATCTCCCACGACCGCTGGTTCCTCGACCGTATCGCCACTCACATCCTCGACTATCAGGATGAGGGCAAGATCGAGTTCTTCGAAGGTAACTTTACCGAATACGAAGAGTGGAAGAAGAAGACCTACGGCGCCGAGGCCATCCAGCCGCACCGCGCCAAGTACAAGCGTATCGCCAAGTAAGCGGTCAGTCGGCGCAAGCCGTACCATCGCAGCTGCGACCAGCGTCACAAGGGGAGCTCCGGCTCCCCTTTCTGTTGCCTTTTGGCTTACAATCCAAGACGGATAACATTGCATGGATGTACTGAAATGACCAAAAAACTGACCATCCAGATCCGGGTTGAACCGGGTTGTCTCGGGCCGGATGGCAAGACACATATAGAGACCTTCTGTGCCGCTGCTGCCAAGATTTTTGCCGCCGTGGAGCCCGAGCTGGTGAGCTGGGTGCTGATCCCCCGCTATGACAAGCAGCTGCCGGAGCAAGAGTTCTTTATCGAGGGGCGCAAGCTGACCGAAGAGCAGGCAAGCCTGTTTCTGCGCCGCTTCGGCCGTGAACTGGGTGAAGTGCAAGACCGGCTCGACTCGGTGCTGGCCCAGCTGGTCGAGCGCTACTTCAAAACCCTTTAAGCCTCCAATTTTCGATAAAAGGTTCTCTGCTGAGAACCTTTTTTCATGCTCAAAAAGCAAACGTTTGAATTTTTACTCTATTCATTGATCTGCTTCGCAGATCCGGGGTTTGTAAACGGCGCCGCCTGTGTAAAAATGTGCGCGCTGTCACGGTATCAGGACGAGTCTGGTTACTTAACCGCCAGAAACAGGGCAATTTACCCCGCATGGATGGGATAGCCCGTTCCCCTGCTGCTTATTTCACGTCACCTATTGGAATCCAACATGAATCAACAACACCAAGCTGCCAATCAGGCCGCCGGGCAAGGATTGCTTGAGCGCCTGTTTGCCCTGCAAGGCCATGGCACTACCGCCCGCACCGAAGTGATCGCAGGTATCACCACCTTCCTGACCATGGTCTACATCGTGTTCGTCAACCCGCAGATCCTCTCTGCTGCGGGCATGGACACCCAGGCCGTGTTCGTCACCACCTGCCTCATCGCCGGTATCGGCAGCATCCTGATGGGCCTGTTGGCCAACCTGCCGATCGCGCTGGCCCCCGCCATGGGCCTCAACGCCTTCTTCGCCTTCGTGGTGGTCGCCGGCATGGGTTACTCCTGGCAAGTGGGCATGGGCACCATCTTCTGGGGTGCCATGGGTCTGTTGATCCTCACCCTGCTGCGGGTGCGCTACTGGCTGATCGGCAACATTCCGCTCACCCTGCGGGTTGGCATCACCGCCGGTATCGGTCTGCTGATCGCCCTGCTCGGCCTGCACAACGCCGGGATCGTTGTGGCCAGCCCCGCGACCATGGTGACCGTGGGCAACCTGACCTCCCTGCCCTGCCTGCTGGGGCTGCTCGGCTTCTTCCTGATCTGCATCTTCTCCGCCCGCGGCGTCCACTCCGCCGTGCTGATCGCCATCGTGATCACCACGGGTCTGGGCTGGCTGTTTGGCGATGTCACCTTCAAGGGCTTCGTCTCCATGCCCCCCAGCATCGAGCCAGTGTTCGGCCAGCTGGATCTGATGGGTTCGCTCGACATCAGCCTGGCCGGCATCATCTTCTCCTTTATGCTGGTCAACCTGTTTGACTCTTCCGGCACCCTGATCGGCGTCACCAACCGCGCCAAGCTGGCCGATGACAAGGGCCACTTCCCGCGCATGAAACAGGCGCTGATGGTGGATAGCGTGAGCTCCGTCGGCGGCGCCTTCATGGGCACCTCCTCGGTCACCGCCTTTATCGAGAGCAGCTCCGGCGTCGCCGTCGGCGGCCGTACCGGTCTGACCGCCATCGTGGTCGGCCTGCTGTTCCTGCTGGCTATCTTCTTCTCCCCGGTCGCCGCCATGGTGCCGGCCTATGCTGCCGCTGGCGCCCTTATCTATGTGGGCGTGCTGATGTGCTCCGAGCTGACCCGGGTGAAGTGGGAAGATTTGACCGAAGCGGTACCGGCCTTTATGACCGCCGTCATGATGCCGTTCAGCTTCTCCATCACCGAGGGGATCGCCGTCGGCTTTATCTCCTACTGCGTGATGAAGGCGGGTACCGGCCGCTGGCGCGAGATCAACCCCTGCGTGCTGGTGGTGGCCCTGCTGTTCGTGCTCAAGTTCGTCTGGGTCGATAGCCACTGATAATGACCAGCACAATCCGATGGGCTCCCGACAGGGAGCCCATTTTTATTTGCCGGATCATGCTTCTCGCCCCTGCGCTGTGACGCGGGGGCCTGACAGTGCTAGATTGGCAGCCACCATTTTGAACCGGCAGCGTTGTTAACCTCGTGTCGTTAACCCGCTGTCGTGAACCACAAGGACGGCAACCGTGGCCCAGCACTCTCCCTCTTTCTCCGCCCTCTCCCCCCTGCTGCAAGAACAGGCCGAGCGCCAATGGCAGCGGCTGATCGAACTGGCCCCCGACTATGGCTCGCTGCCCGAGCCCGTTCGCCAGACCCTGCTGACCCTGCTCGCCCTCTCCGATTTTGTCGCCGACTCTCTCTTCAAGCAGCCGGCGTTGCTGACCGAACTGCTCGCCTCCGGAGAACTGGATCAGGCCGAGCGCTGGCCCGCCTACCAGCGCGATCTGACCGCCCTGCTCGCCGAGGTAAGCGATGAAGAGGCGCTCAAGCGCATCCTGCGCCAGTTCCGCCGCAGCCGCATGCTGGTGATCGCCTGGCGCGAGCTGCTGGGCCACGCGACAGTAGAAGAGAGCTTTATCCACCTCACCAAACTGGCGGATGCCCTGATCTGCTCCGCCCGCGACTGGCTCTACGCCAAACAGTGCGGCGAGCTGGGCACCCCGATGGACGGCAACAGCAACCCACAGCCGCTGCTCATTCTCGGCATGGGCAAGCTCGGCGGTGGCGAGCTCAACTTCTCCTCGGATATTGACCTTATCTTCACCTTCCCCGAAAACGGCTACACGGTTGGCGGGCGGCGCGAACTCGCCAACCAGCAGTTCTTTATCAAGCTGGGCCAGCGCATCATCAACGCCCTCCACCAGCCCACCCAGGATGGTCAGGTGTTCCGGGTCGACATGCGGCTGCGCCCCTTTGGCGATGCGGGGCCACTGGCCATCTCCTTTGCCGCCATGGAGGATTATTACCAGCATCACGGCCGCAACTGGGAGCGCTACGCCATGGTCAAGGCGCGGGTGCTGGGCCCCCAATGCGAGCACGCAGTGGAGCTCGCCGAAATGCTGCGCCCCTTTGTGTTTCGCCGCTATATCGACTTCGGCGTTATCGACGGTCTGCGCCAGATGAAGGCGATGATCGCCGCCGAGGTGCGCCGCAAGGGGCTGGAGGGCAATATCAAGCTGGGGGCTGGCGGCATCCGTGAAGTGGAGTTTATCGCCCAGGCGCTGCAGCTTATTCGCGGCGGTCGTGAACCGGCGCTGCGGGTGCGCCACCTGCCCGAAGCGCTGGCCGCCATCGCCCAATGTGGCGCCCTCGAATCTGCCCATTGCGATCGCTTGCTGGAGACCTATCGCTTCCTGCGCCGGGTCGAGAACATATTGCAGGAGATCGGCGATCAGCAGACCCAAACCCTGCCCACCGAAGAGCGGGATCGCCAGCGGCTGATCGCTGCCCTCGGCTTTGCTGACTGGGGCGCCTTTATGGCTCATCTGGATGAGGAGATGGCCGCCGTCCATCAAGAGTTCGCCGCCGTGGTGGGGGAAGAGAAGGAGGCCCCCGCCCATCTGGAGCAGCTCTGGCTCGATCTGTGGCGCACCGAGCTCGACGCCGCCGAGCTGGAAAAATTGCTGACTGCACAGGGGGGGGCCGAGCCCGCCCCGCTCTGCGCCGCGCTGCTGCGTTTCAAGGAGGAGTACAAGCGCCGTCAGGTGGGGCCGCAGGGGCGCATCGCGCTGGACTGGCTGATGCCGGAGCTGCTGCGACTGGTGGTCGCCAGCGAGCAGCCCGCCCGCCTGTTCGAACGGGTATGTGAGCTACTGACCCGCATCTTCACCCGCAGCGCCTATCTGCAACTGCTGGCGGAAAACCCGGGCGCCCTGCGCCAGCTGGTGCGGCTGTGCGACGCCAGCCATCTGGTGAGTGAACAGCTGGCCCGCTACCCGATTTTGCTGGACGAGCTGCTTGATCCCCAGCACCTCTACCACCCCACCCCGCTCGATCAGTACAAGCCCCAGCTGCGCCAGTTCCTGCTGCGCATACCCGAAGAGGACGTGGAGCAGCAGATGGAGGCGCTGCGCCAGTTCAAGCAGGTGCAGCTGCTGCGCATCGTGGCGGCCGATATCGCTGGCGCCCTGCCGCTGATGAAGGTGAGCGACCACCTCACCTGGCTGGCGGAGGCGATCACCGAGGAGGTGGTTAATCAGGCATGGGCCCAGATGAGCGAGCGCTACGGGGTGCCACCCGAGGTGGTGCTGAGCGGTCAGCGCGGCTTTGCGGTGGTGGCTTATGGCAAGCTGGGTGGCATCGAGCTCGGTTACGGCTCGGATCTAGATCTGGTGTTCCTGCACGGCGGCGACCCCAACAGCTACACCGACGGGCGCAAACCCATCGACAGCCGCCAGTTCTACCTGCGCCTCGCCCAGCGGATCCTGCACCTGTTCAGCACCCGCACCCCCTCCGGCATTCTCTACGAGATCGATATGCGGCTGCGCCCCTCCGGCGACTCCGGCCTGCTGGTCTCGTCCCTCTCGGCCTACGAGCAGTACCAGCAAAACGAGGCGTGGACCTGGGAGCATCAGGCGCTGGTGCGGGCTCGCCCCATCTATGGCGATGACGCCATCGTTGCCGAGTTTGCCCGTATCCGCCGCGATGTGCTGGCCAAGGAGCGAGATCTGCCGACCCTGGCCCGCGAGGTGCGCGAGATGCGCCACAAGATGCGGGATCACCTGCTCAAAGCCGGTGCCGGCGAGTTCGACCTCAAGCAGTCCCCCGGCGGCATGGTGGATATCGAGTTTATCGCCCAGTATCTGGTGCTGGCCCACGCCTGCGGCGAGCCCGACGCCCTCACCCGCTGGTCCGATAACGTGCGCATCTTCGATGAGTGCGTGATGGCGGGGGTGCTGACGCTGGAGCAGGCGGAGGGGCTGAAGCAGGCCTATCTGGAGATCCGCAACCTCGGCCATCGCCTCAACCTCTCGGAGATCTCCCGCAAGGTGAGCGACGATCAGCTGCAGAGTGAGCGCAGCCATGTCCTCGGCGTCTGGCAAACCCTGCTGGGGGAGTAATTCCCGCCAGCGGCAATGAAAAAGGGCCCGCCTGAAGCAATTCAGGCGGGCCCTTCCCTATAGAGTTGCCAGGCCAATGCCTAGTCCGATACGACACTCACAGAACGGTCTCCACAATAAGAAAGAGCCCGCACGGGGCGGGCTCTGCATGGGGATAAAACGAAAGGCTGGGGCTATTTGAACAATCCCTTGAGCAGCTGGTCGGCCACCCCTTTGACGGCATCGTTGTCGGCCTTGTCCCCCAGCAGCTTCTTGAGGCCGCGTTCGGCCTCCTTGCGCGCCTTATCCTCCAGCAACTTGTTGTTGCTGAGCAGCGCCTTCACGTCGAGCTGGTAGCTGGGGGCTTGCCAGTGGCCACCGATCCGCACCGGAATGGTGATCTCCTTCAGCTCATCCACATCCTTTCCTCCCTGCCCCTTGCTGCTCTCGACAATGGAGGTGAGGAACAGGAAGTCGAGGCTCTCCGGCACCAGCGCCGTCTGCCCCTCCCCCTTGACCCGCAAGGCGGGGGCAAAGAGCTGGATGTCGTTGCTGCGGGCGATGCCGTCGGCAATCTGGAAGCTGGCGGTGAGGGCGCTGAAGTCGGTCTTGCGCGCCTCCTTCACCTGCTCGGCCCCCTTGCCGCTGAGGGTGGCCCGCGCCTCGCGGATCATTTCCGCTAGGTTGATGCCGTGCAGGGCTCCGTCGCTCAGTTTCAATGTGACCTTGCCCCGCATCCCGTTGCGCAGTGCCAATGCAGAGAGACCGCGCCCCTGCACCTGCACATCGAGATCGCCCTTGCCCTCCAGCAGATCGCTCTGGGCCAGAGTCTGCAGCAAGGGACGAATGTTCACTCCGGCCACCTGCTTGTGCACCTTGTAGGTGGCGGGTTGCTGGCGCGCGTCGAGTACCCCGTTCGCGTTTACCTGACCGCCAGCAACGGTCGCGCTGAACTGTTTGAGCGTCAGCAGTCCCTTGGCCAGAGCCACCTGCAGATCGACTGCGCCGAGAGCCAGCCCTTTCAGGCGCAGACCGCCGAGTTGCAGCCGACCATCCAGATCCACCCCCTTGAGCGCGCCCAGATCCGGTTCAACCGCGGAGAGGGCTTCGCGCTTGCCGGTTGCCGCTTTATTGTCACTTGCAGCGGTATTTGAAGCACCGGCCGCCGATTTGCCCTCTTTCGCTTGTGTTGGAGTGGCCGGTGTCGAATTGGCGAGCCATTTGTCGAGATCCAGCTTCTCACCCTTGAGATCGAAAGTGATTGCAGGAACAGCACCAAGCTGCACGGTTCCATCACCACTCAGCAGCGCCTCATCGGCACTCATCACAAGCTTGCTCAGAGTAATCAACTGCTTGTCGAGTTCGGCACGGGCAAACCCGGCCAGTTTCAGCTTCATCTGCGGGCGCGGCAGGGCATCACCTTCCAGCGCTGCCGTCAGCAGCACATCGGAGAGCTCGGCCAGCTTCATCTCTTTATCGAGCCGTCCCTTGAGTGTTCCTTCCAGCGAGCCAGCCAGTGAAGCTTGCTGCCCCCCTACCTTGGCCCCCTTCAGCGCCAACGTGAGGTTGCTCCACTCACCAAGGGCCAGTCGGTCTGCCTTGATGGAGAAACTGTCGAGTCGCAGGGACGGGTCACTCAGGCTGCCACTGATGTTCAAGTCTTTCAGTTCACTCGCCATCACCTCCTGCGCCAGCTTGATCTGGGTCTGCCCTTTAACATCGAAAGCAAGCTTGTCGGCACTTCCCTTGGCGGCCAGCGTCACGGGTACCCACTGACCGGTGGCCAGCTGCCCCATATCGAGATCGAGGCGATCCAGTCGCAGCGACGTGCCGTTGCGATCATCCTGTACCAGCGCACTGGCCTGGGAGAGCGCGACACCCTGCAAGCTGATCTGCCAGGGCTTGCTGTCAGCGGTTGGCGCAGGGGTTGCGGGGACGACCGGTTCGCTTGCATCAGCAGTGGCATCTTTGATCAGTCCGCTCAGATTGGAGCTGCCATCAGCCTTGGTCTGGATAAAGAGATGGGCGCCACTCAGGGTCACCTTGCCAATCTCCAGACGATGTGAGAGCAGCGGCAACAGGGCCACCGAGGCCTCGCCCTGTTCGAAACGAACCAGATCCGGCTCGGCAAAACCGGCCGGATTGCGCAGAGCCACCTTCTCCAGCGAGAGGCCGAGACTCGGCCAGAAACGCCAGTCAATCTCCCCCGCCATCACCAGCTCCCGGCCCGTGCTCTTGCGCACCTGTTCAGCCAGTTGGGGTTTGAATTGATTGGGGTCGATAAGGCTTATCAACGTCACTATGGCCAGCAAGGCCGCCACGGCGATGCCGAGCAAGATGAGAACTATCTTCTTCACGATATGCTCCTTGAATCCGGATCCACTGCAGACTATACCATTCACCGTCTGACGAATGGCGTCTGCGGGACAAAAGCGGACAAGGATGAGACAGGGATGGTCGCTGCCAATCCCCATCGTCATCAGCAGGGATCAGGCTTGCAAAGGGGATTGCTGCAACCGCGCCATCGCGGTACGCGTCGACTCGAAAGCAAAGCGGGACAAGGGGATATCGCTAATCTTCAACCACTGACAGGCGGCCACATCGTCAGCCGGCTGGATGACCGGTTTTTCACTCAGCTTGATGGCGAAAAAGGTGTCACAGGTGTGATAGGTGATGCCATCGTAGGGGTAAATATTGGGGAAGGAACCGAGATAGGTAAAAGGTTGAGCGCTGACATCGAGTCCCAGCTCCTCCTGCAACTCGCGCACCAGCGCCCCCTCCAGCGACTCGCCGGGATCGACAAATCCTCCAGGCAGATCCAGCAACCCCTTGCCCGGATTGCCGGCCCTCACCGCAACCAGCACCTCGTCCTGCCAGCAAAGCGCCACCATCACCGCCGTCGCCACATTCTGGAAAAAATGAAAACCGCAGCCACAGCGAAACTCTTTGGGGCTGACGCTCTGCAGGGTTTGACCGCCGCATTTTGGACAAAACATGGGCTATCTCCGACGAAATAAAGCGCCATTTTAAGCTGTTGCGACCGCTTTTTATGAGTAAAACAGACGGGGAAAACGAGGAATTCAAAGGGAGAGGAATAAAACGGAGCAATTATCAGGCTATTTGCTGAATTTCAGCCAATAAAAAACCCCGCTCATCGAGCGGGGTTTCTTGTATTGGGTGCCTGGCAGTGTCCTACTCTCGCATGGCGAATGCCACACTACCATCGGCGCTACCGCGTTTCACTTCTGA
>NZ_JAAKNE010000146.1:0-8714 GCF_049170755.1 Aeromonas sp. 604176 | reverse complement strand
CCATCCTTGTAGGCACGCCACATGGAGCCGGTGATGTACTGGCGGGCAATCGCCTCGATCATCACCGGACGGGCTTTTTGCACGATCCAGACGAAAGGGTGCGGAATATCCAGAATGTGGCTGTCGGCCAGTCCCTTCTCCTTGAACAGCTTGAACCAGTGGCTGGAGATGGCGTTGAGCGCCGCCCCTTTGCCCGGTACGCCGTTCAGGCCATCCTCACCTTGCCAAATGCAATCGAAGGCCGAGATGCGATCGCTGATCACCATGAGGGCGAGGGGCGCATCGGCCGGCACATCATAGCCTTTCTCTTTTATGAGCCGGGCACTGTCTTCGGGGGTCAACCAGTAGACGCTGCGCACTTTGCCGGAATGGACAGGTTTATCGGTACGGATCGGCAAATCGTCATTCACCGCCAATACTTGATCTGCAAGACTCATGGCTAATAACACTTCCTGTTTGTGGGGGGGTAAACATCGCGAGTCCCTCACCTGCGCGCTCTGTTTGCAACGGGCTGGCAAGGGGGCTCGCATCATCGAAAACCGCTCGGAATCCCCGCGTTTTCAGGGGGATTTTGATAACAAAACAGGGGCACAAGGCCCCTGAATTTATTCTGCTTTTGCTGCTGCCTGATCGGCCAGCCCCTTGGCGAACGCCTCGGACAGGCTGATATACATCTGGGAAATAACCCCGGACGATACCGGCTTCTTGTCCTTGTCGAACAGGGTGATGGAGGTCTTGCCTCCCGCCATTTCGCCAAGCTGGAAGCGGTATTTCTCCTCCTCCAGTTTGAACGGCTCGCTCCCTTTCGCCTTCCAGAACTCGGCACCCGGCTCTTCGTACTCGACGTCGATCCAGCCCAGTGACTGCTGGGTATCCTTGATGGTGAAACCGTAAGCAGGCAGTACCTGGTTGAGGCGACGCCACACCTGATCAAAGGAGCCTTCGGCAATCCAGGCGCTCAGTTCGTTGTTGTCCAGACCCAGTTGCAGACCCATGCCATCGTTGGACTTGTGCTGCTCGCGGGCTTTCAGCTGGCTGTCGTAATAGAGAGAGAACTGGTTCAGCACTCGCGCGGCATAGCGCTGGGCATCGGCAGGGGTCAGCTTGTTGCTGGTCTCGCCGTCGATGGTCTCTTCGTGATCCAGTACCCGGACCGACATATTGACAGCGTGGCGCTGGGCATCGTTGCGCACGGTGAACTGGTAACGCTGACGGATTTTGAAGTCTTCGTCATCTTCACCCCAGCCATCGAGAGCGACCGTGTTGTCAAACCAGCCGGTCTGCAATACGCCATCCTGCTGATCCAGCTTCTCGGTGGTGACCTTGTATTTGGCCAGGAAGTTCATCAGGAACGACCAGGTATCGCGCTCCACGCTCTGGCTGGTGCTGAGGGCATAGAAAGCAACGGTCGGTTCGGTTGCGCTCTGCACCACCTGACTGCCCGGTACCACGGTCAGCAGCTGAGCGGGTGGGCGCACATCGACCTGGGCGCCGAGGGCACCTTCACGGCTGCTCTCAGGAAGCGGCGGAATATCGTACTGGCTGTTGAAGGTGGGGGCACTCAATCCTGCGGGGATCAAGAACGCGCGGCCCTCGAGGCGGGCATCTTCATAACCGAAGTCGCGGTTGGCCATTTTGCGATCCTGGGGGGTGCTGCAACCGGCCAAGACGGCCACAGTCGCAACGCTCAGCACCAGACGGGCTCTATTTCCCTTTCCATTAGATTTAAACACTCGCCATCAACTCCGCTGTGGTCAGTGCTCGCGCCATCAGCTGTTCGCCCTCGGGAGTGAGGTCAACCAGCGGCAGGCGCAAGGTGGCTGTTGCAATCAACCCCAGTTGGGCACAGGCCCATTTCACCGGGGTGGGGCTCGGTTCGCAGAACAGAGTCTTGTGCAACGGCATCAAGAGATTGTTGATGTCATGCGCCTGTCCGGCATCACCGGCCAGCGCAGCACGACACATGTCGGCCATCTGGGCCGCTGCAATGTTGGTGGTGACCGAAATCACGCCATCGCCACCTTGCAGCATAAAATCACAACCAGTGGCATCGTCGCCACTGTAGAGAGCAAACTCCGGCCCGCACAGCTCGCGCAGCCGCGGGGTGCGGCTCAAATCGCCGGTTGCCTCTTTCAAACCGATAATGCCGGGAACCTTGGCCAGACGGGCCACGGTCTCCGGTTTGAGATCGCAACAGGTGCGACCGGGCACATTATAAAGAATTTGGGGCAGACCACTAGCCTCGGCGATCGCACAATAGTGGCGATAGAGACCTTCCTGAGTGGGCTTGTTGTAGTAAGGAGTCACCGAGAGGCCCGCCACCACGCCGGTTTTGGCCAGTCGCTTGGTCAATTCAATGGCATGGGCAGTATTGTTGGAGCCGCAACCGGCGATGACGGGAATGCGTCCGGCGGCATACTCAACGGTCTTTTCAACGACGGCGATATGCTCCTGCTCGCTCAGGGTCACCGATTCCCCTGTGGTCCCAACCGCAACAATGGCGCAGGTCCCGGCGCTGACATGATAGTCGACCAGTTTGGCCAGACTGGCCCAATCGACTTCACCTGAAGCCAGCATGGGGGTAACGAGCGCAACAATACTACCGCGTAACATGGACTTTTCTCCCGATTTTCAGGGGCGTAATGGTAAAGCTGACCCCTTTGAAAAACAAGGGAGAGAGGGGGCAAGCCGTGATACCATCCGGAACAAAAAGTAATGAACGAAAGTCGGCAGCGTCCCTCAGGGAGTGGTCATCAGGGCCGGAGGGTTGGCTTGCCAGCGCGGCTTTCGCAACGAAATAACGGACGAGAGAAGATTTATGACTCACTACCTGGTCGTAACGGCCATCGGCACGGACAGGCCTGGCATCGTCAATGAAGTGACCCGCCACGTCAGTGGCTGTGGTTGCAACATTGTAGACAGCCGCCTTGGCATCTTCGGCAATGAATTTACCTTTATCATGCTGCTCTCGGGCGACTGGAACAGCATGATGCAACTCGAAATCAGCCTGCCCCTGCGTAGCCAGGAGTGGGATCTCATCACCATGATGAAACGCACCGAGCGCCACCAGTCCCTGCAGTATGACGTCCGCGCCAGTGCCGACCTGTTGATCCGCGACGAGCCCGGCATCGTAAGCCAGTGCACCCAGTTCTTCAGCGAACATGGCTGGAACATTCAGGCGATGCAATCCATGACCCTGGAGCAGCAGCCGTTCAACCTGCTGAAGATCAGTTTTCAGCTCAATCTGGCCAGAGAGGGTGAAGTGGAAGGTTCGCAAACCGCCTTCGCCGAATTCTGTCGTCAACTGGGTGCCGAATCGTTCGAGTTTATCGTCAATCGCAAACACGCCTGAGGGCGTTTTACCCGAGGAGACCCCATGCAACCACTACAAGCTGGCAGCCCCGCCCCCGATTTCTCCCTGCCCGACCAGAATGGCAATCAGGTCAGCCTCGCTGGCCTGCGCGGCAAAAAGGTGCTGGTCTATTTCTACCCCAAGGCGATGACCCCCGGCTGCACCACCCAGGCCTGCAGCCTGCGCGATGT
Organism: Aeromonas sp. 604176; assembly: GCF_049170755.1. Lineage (NCBI taxonomy): Bacteria > Pseudomonadati > Pseudomonadota > Gammaproteobacteria > Aeromonadales > Aeromonadaceae > Aeromonas > Aeromonas sp. 604176. The sequence goes on along the minus strand of NZ_JAAKNE010000146.1, from coordinate 5,171 downwards.
GAACGCCGAGTTGGCCGCCCTCAATGTGGTGGTGCTTGGCATTAGCCCGGATCCGGCCAAACGTCTGAAGAAATTCGAAGAGCGGGACCAGCTCAACTTCACCCTGCTGGCTGATGAAGACCACGCCGTCGCCGATGCCTTTGGCGTCTGGGGCCCGAAGAAGTTCATGGGCAAAGAGTATGACGGCATTCACCGTCAGAGCTTCCTGATCGATGAAGAGGGCAAAATTGCCCACCACTTCGACAAGTTCAAAACCAGCGATCACCATCAGGTGGTACTGGATTTCCTCAAGGAATAACCCTCCCCTGCGTCATTGAAAGGCCTGCCATGCAGGCCTTTTTCGTCTGATCAGCCGCCCCTTGCCAGCGGATTTTTCTCACCAACTCCCCCGCCCAGATCAAAAAATTCATTTTATATATGGGTTAACGTGACCCCAGAATCATCTTCCAACGAGATATCCCATGAACATGAGCAACACTGAGCGTTTGATCCTGAGCAACCAGTACGAAATTCTGGCGAAACTCAATCCGGAGAAAGCGGACGTCTACCAACGCGCCAGCACCATCATCGAGCGCGGTTACTGCCTGCAGATCCTCGAGTTGGAGAAGAGCTTCGGCCATCTGGATCTGGCGACCTGCCAGGAGGTGATCGACACCCTGGAGCTGCACCACGCACTGGCCATCTCATGGGGCAATCTGGATGCCGCCGATCAGGGCGAGATCAATGCCAGCCGGCTGGAGTTCAACGGCTACAGCCGCAGCCAGGAGCGTGAGCTGGCTGACTACGTCTGCTTCCTGCTGGAGGTGGACAAGCGCTTCCCCGAGCTCAAGTGCCCGTGCGATGAGCTCTCCAGCGACATCGCCATGCGCGACAAGTACCAGCGGATGCTGCAGGTGTGGCGTCAGTGTCCACGTCAGTACAAGCTCTCCATTCAGGAGATCCGCAAGGTGCTGGCGGCCTGATCCGCACACCAACCGTAACAAAAAAGGCGCCACTGGCGCCTTTTTGCATCTGAAACGAGTTATTCGTAGAGAAAGGATTTATCGAGCTGCTGGAAGGCGGCCTTGAGGGTATCGGCCAGCTCTTCATAGCGCGGCTGAGACACCAGCTGACGACGGCCACCCTGTTCGTTCATCTTGCCGTTGATCTCCCGATACCAGCTCGCCAGCGACGGGGGCAAACGGGTGTCGGCTCGCTGACCGAGCCAGTAGTAGCCCTGCAGCGGCAAGCTGAGCAGAAACAGCACCGAGGTGATAACGGAGGGCCAGTAGTGCAGCTCGCCAAACTGGAACTGCAGCATCACGCTCAGCACCGCCAGCGCGGGGATCACCTTGAGGGCGAACTCGGTCGCTTTGATCACCCGATTTTCAGGAAACATCGAATTGAGCTCGGGACGGCGCGGCCAAAGCGTCATATAATGGCGGCCTTGCTGTAACTTAGTTCCAAAAATGTTCATGCTCATACTACCTCCGAGCGCTTTTTGAACGTACTAACGGCAAAACCTCGACAAAATTTGATGCAAAGTAACAAAGGTTGAGGATGACTTTGTTATTTTTCAACAATCGGGTTATCCTTTGTACGCCCATTTTTGCGTCAAAAGCTTCTTGCTATTGACCTGTCAGGGACGTCTGGATTTCGGGTCTTGTATCACTATACAAGGGGCAAGCAACAGATTGCCAACCCTCATAAGGATAAGTTGAAAGTTTTTGGCCGCACCGCGTCCAACGCATCCGCCTACACAACCCAATCTGCGATAGGATTTATTCATGAGTAAGCTGGTTCTTGTTCTTAACTGTGGCAGCTCTTCCCTGAAGTTTGCCGTCATTGACGCAACCACCGGTGATGACCTGCTGTCCGGCCTGGCCGAGTGCTTCAACCTCGACGACGCCCGCATCAAGTGGAAACTGAATGGCGAGAAAGGCAGTGCCGATCTGGGCGCGGGTGCCGCTCACCAGGAAGCGCTGGACTTCATCGTCAACAAGATCCTGCCGCTCAATCCGGAACTGTCCAAGAACCTGATCGCCATCGGTCACCGTGTTGTTCACGGCGGCGAGCGCTTCACCTCTTCCGTTGTCATCTGCGAAGACGTGATTGCCGGCATCGAAGCCGCTGTTCCGTACGCACCGCTGCACAACCCGGCTCACCTGATCGGTATCCGTGAAGCTCGCCGCGTATTCCCGGCGCTGGCAGACAAGAACGTGGCCGTATTCGATACCGCGTTCCACCAGACCATGCCGGAAGAAGCCTTCCTGTACGCTCTGCCGTACAAACTCTACAAAGAGAACGGCATCCGTCGCTACGGCGCTCACGGCACCAGCCACTACTACATCAGCCTGGAAGCTGCCAAGCAGCTGAACAAGCCGGTTGAAGAGCTGAACATCATCAACTGCCACCTGGGCAACGGCGGTTCCGTCTGCGCCATCAAGAACGGCAAATCTGTTGATACCTCCATGGGTCTGACCCCGCTGGAAGGTCTGGTGATGGGTACACGCTCCGGTGATCTGGACCCGGCCATCATCTTCTTCCTGCACGACAAGCTGGGCATGAGCGTGGCCGATATCAACACCATGCTGACCAAAGAGTCCGGCCTGCAGGGTCTGACCGAAGTGACCTCCGACTGCCGTTTTGTTGAAGACAACTACGACAGCAAAGAAGAAGCCAAGCGTGCTATGGACGTTTACTGCTATCGCCTGGCCAAGTACATCGGCGCCTACGCTGCCGCCATGGACGGTCGTCTGGACGCCGTTGTTTTCACCGGTGGTATCGGTGAAAACTCCGCCCCGATCCGTGAAATCACCCTGAACAAGCTGGGTCTGCTGGGCTTTGACGTCGATCACGACGCCAACCTGAAGGCTCGTTTCGGCAAGGGTGGCGAGATCACCAAGGCTGGTTCTACCAAGGCTCTGGTAATCCCGACCAACGAAGAGTGGGTTATCGCCCACGACGCGCTGGAACTGGTCGGCGCTTAATTGACGCAGTAACTCGAGGCCGCCCACCAGGGCGGCCTTTTCCTGATCCCAAAAAATGAACAAGGGGTATAAAGTGGCACGCACTATTATGCTTATCCCGGTCGGCACTGGTGTCGGCGTAACTTCCGTGAGTCTGGGCGTTGTTCGCGCCATGGAGCGTCACGGTGTCAATGTCAGCTTCTTCAAACCGGTTGCCCAGCCGCGTCCGGGTGAAACCGGTGCCGAGCGCTCAACCGCAGTTATCCGCGCTGCTGCCAACATCAACCCGCCCGAGCCGTTCACCCTCTCCTACGCCGAGAACATGATCAGCTCAAGCAACACCGACATCCTGCTGGAAGAGATCGTTGCCCGCTTCGAAGAGCACGTGAAATCCAGTGGTGCCGAAGTGCTGGTTGTCGAAGGTATGGTGCCGACCGACAAGCAGCCCTTTGCCAACAAGCTGAACTACGACGTTGCCAAGGCGCTGGACGCTGACATGGTATTCGTGACCCACCCGGGCCATGACTCCAGCCAGAAGCTGAAAGAGCGCATCGAGCTGGCCTGCTCCAACTTCGGTGGTGTCAACAACCCCCGCATCGTTGGTTGCGTGATCAACAAGGTTGGCGCGCCGGTTGACGAGCATGGCGTAACCCGCCCTGATCTGACCGAGATGTTCGAAGCCCATCACCACGCTTCTGACGCGGCTCACAACCTGGAAGTGCTGCAAGTGTTCGGCAAGAGCCCGCTGCGCATCCTGGGTTGCATCCCCTGGAACACCCAGCTGATCGCCCCGCGCGCCAAGGATCTCGCCAAGCATCTGGCCGCCAAGATCCTGCACAAGGGTGAGCTGGACAGCCGTCGCCTGCAGACCGTGACCTTCTGCGCCCGCTCCATCCACAACATGGTCGAGCACTTCCGTCCGGGCAGCCTGCTGGTGACCTCCGGCGACCGCTCCGACGTCATCGTCTCTGCCTGCCTCTCAGCCATGAACGGCGTCAAGCTGGGCGCCCTGCTGCTGACCGGTAACTATCATCCGGAGCCGCAGGTCATGGCGCTGTGCCAACAGGCTATGGCCACCGGCCTGCCGATCATGATGACCGGTACCAACACCTGGCAGACCGCCGTCAGCCTGCAGAACTTCAACGTCGATATTCCGGAAGATGACCGCGAGCGTATCGAGCTGGTACAGGACTACGTCGCTGGCCACATCGACAAGCACTGGATCGAGTCGCTGACCGTCAGCTCTACCCGTTCCCGTCGCCTGAGCCCGCCGGCGTTCCGTTATCAGCTGACCGAGCTGGCCCGTCAGGCCAACAAGCGTGTCGTGCTGCCGGAAGGCGACGAGCCGCGCACCATCAAGGCTGCCGCCATCTGTGCCGAGCGTGGCATTGCCCGTCCGGTGCTGCTGGGTAATCCGGAAGAGATCCGTCGCGTTGCCGAACAGCAGGGTGTTGTTCTGACCGATCGCGTCGAAATCATCGATCCGGCCGTTGTGCGCGAGCGCTATGTGCCGCGTCTGGTCGAGCTGCGCAAGAACAAGGGCATGACCGAAGTGGTTGCCCGCGAGCAGCTGGAAGACAACGTGGTACTGGGTACCATGATGCTGGAGCGCAATGAAGTTGACGGCCTGGTATCCGGCGCGGTGCACACCACTGCCAACACCATCCGTCCGCCGATGCAGATCATCAAGACCGCTCCGGGCTCTTCCCTGATCTCCTCCATCTTCTTCATGCTGCTGCCTGATCAGGTGCTGGTCTACGGTGACTGCGCGATCAACCCGGATCCGACTGCCGAGCAGCTGGCCGAGATCGCCATCCAGTCCGCCGACTCCGCTGCCGCGTTCGGCATCGAGCCGCGCGTCGCCATGATCTCCTACTCTACCGGTACCTCTGGCGCCGGTGCCGATGTAGAGAAAGTGCGTGAAGCGACCGAGCTGGCCAAGGCCAAGCGCCCCGATCTCATCATCGACGGCCCGCTGCAGTACGATGCGGCCATCATGGAGAACGTGGCCAAGTCCAAGGCACCGAACTCACCGGTTGCCGGTAAAGCCACCGTGTTCGTCTTCCCTGACCTGAACACCGGTAACACCACTTACAAAGCGGTGCAGCGTTCCGCTGACCTGGTCTCCATCGGCCCGATGCTGCAAGGCATGCGCAAGCCGGTCAACGACCTCTCCCGTGGCGCCCTGGTGGACGACATCGTCTACACCATCGCCCTGACCGG
>NZ_JAAKNE010000145.1:0-8790 GCF_049170755.1 Aeromonas sp. 604176 | reverse complement strand
CGAATGCCATTTTCTACTCTCCATTGGCTGGACCGTGCGAAGGCGACGGTTGCAAGACATTGCGTACTCTTTTCTATATGTGAAAAGAGTTGTTTTTAAAATGATGGGGCTGGGTAGCCCAAAGCCAAGGGATTGTAGCAGTATCAAAGATGGCCTAACAACTCTTGATTGGCGCCATGATCGCGATCAATCCTGTGTGGGTTCTTTGCACAATTCGAGCCGGGTCACCCCTTTGTCAGTTTGTGCTCGGGCAAGATTGCAGTAGAATGGCCGCCGAAATCGCTCTAGTGAGGCACCTATGGAAACTATTGAAAAGATTAAGCAGCAGCTGGCTGACAACCCCATCATCATCTACATGAAGGGCTCCCCCAAGCTACCCAGCTGTGGCTTCTCTGCCCAGGCCTCCCAGGCTCTGATGTCCTGCGGCGAGCCGTTTGCCTACGTTGATATCCTGCAGAATCCGGATATCCGCGCCGAATTGCCAAAATTCGCCAACTGGCCGACCTTCCCGCAACTGTGGGTTGAAGGTGAGCTGATCGGTGGCTGTGACATCATGATCGAGATGTTCCAGGCTGGCGAGTTGCAGGCTCTGATCAAAGAGACTGCTGCCAAGTACAAGAAAGATGATGCAGCAGCCGAGTAATCGGTCCTGTGTTGTCGATAGGGAGCCACATCGGCTCCTTTTTTATTATCCCGGTTCTGGCAGGCAAGCAACTGATTGTCGGTTGCAAAAAGCAACGCGTTCGCCCTGAAAAATCTAATCTTTGCCGCTTTGTTTTGGAGTTGTTAACCATATTGATTTCCCAATCTGCGATTACTTTTTTTAATCATTTTGGATTCAAGTGTTGCTGCTATCACATTTTTTGATAATTTCACCGTAACGCAGTCTCTTTGTAGATTTTTTTGTGTTTATGCTCACATTAATTGCAAGTGATAGAACCTAGTATCGCTTCGCCCAGTGAAATAAAACCCTACAAATTAATAAATAAAAAGAGATTTGCGATGAAGATGTATAGCAATCTGCCCATTGGTCTTCATGATATTACCGAAGCCAAAAAAAGACTGACCAACCATATATACAAGACCGCGCAATTACCCTCTAACTACATCAGCGAACGTTGCCATGGCGAGGTTTACCTCAAGCTTGAAAACATGCAACGTACAGGCTCTTTTAAAATTCGCGGTGCCTTCAACAAACTCAGTTCATTAAGTCTGGAGGATCGTCAAAAAGGTGTTGTCGCCTGCTCTGCCGGTAATCACGCGCAGGGGGTATCTTTGTCCAGTGCCATGCTGGGAATTGATGCCAAGGTGGTCATGCCTTGCTGCGCACCCAAATCAAAAATTGCTGCAACCAGCGATTATTCGGCGGAAGTTATTCTGCATGGCAATAGTTTCAATGACACCATTGCCAAAGTCAGCGAAATCGTGGAGATGGAAGGCCGCGTATTTATCCCCCCCTTTGACGATGCAAAAGTGATTGCCGGCCAGGGAACCATCGGCCTAGAAATTATCGAAGATTTGTATGATGTCGATAACATCATAGTGCCGATTGGCGGTGGTGGTCTGATTGCCGGTGTCGCCATGGCCATCAAATCCATCAACCCGACTATCCGGGTGATTGGCGTGCAGTCGGAGAATGTCCACGGCATGGCGGCTTCATACTACGCAGGCACCATTACCAATCACAGAACCAGCAGTACGCTGGCCGATGGCTGTGACGTGGCAAGACCCGGCACCCTGACCTTCGAAATCGTCAAACAATTGGTGGATGATATTGTACTGGTCACCGAGGATGATATTCGTCACAGCATGGTTGACCTTATTCAGCGCAACAAGGTGATTACCGAAGGGGCGGGAGCTCTGGCCTCGGCAGCGCTGCTGAGCGGCAAACTCAAACATTATGTCGAAGGCAAAAAAACCGTCAGTATTATTTCTGGTGGCAATATTGACCTGACCCGGATCACCGAAATTATCGAACAGAACAATATTCGTCAATTTAGCCTGTAAGGAATGCAGTCATGATATTAGACAGTGTTGTCACCGGCAGTAAAGAGAATACACGTGCATGGCGTAAATCGGATACCACATGGGGATTAGGTCTGTTTGGTACAGCGATCGGTGCAGGTGTTCTATTTTTCCCTATTCGGGCCGGATATGGTGGCCTGATACCTATATTAATCATGTTGGTGCTGGCTTACCCTATTGCATTTTATTGCCACAGGGCGTTGGCCAGATTATGTCTTTCTGGCAGCAATCCATCGGCAAATATTACCGAGACCGTTGAAGAACATTTTGGCAAAATGGGTGGGGTAGTGATTACCTTCCTCTATTTCTTTGCCATCTGCCCACTGCTGTGGATATATGGTGTGACGATCACCAATACCTTTATGGCATTCTGGGAGCATCAACTACAGTTGGTTCCGCTTAATCGAGGTGTGGTTGCACTGGCATTGTTGATGTTGATGGCATTCGTGATCTACTTCGGTAAAGATCTGATGGTCAAGGTGATGAGCTATCTGGTCTTTCCCTTTATTGCCAGTCTGATCGTTATCTCTCTCTCCCTCGTCCCGTACTGGAACAGTGCCGTCTTTGATCAGGTCAATCTGAGCGAGATATCGATGTTTGGTCACGATGGTATTCTGGTTACCGTCTGGCTGGGGATCTCCATCATGGTCTTCTCCTTCAACTTCTCGCCGATTGTCTCCTCTTTCATTGTCTCCAAACGGGAAGAGTATGAGCAGGAGTTCGGGCGTGATTTTACCGAGAAGCGCTGCTCGAAGATTATCTCCGGTGCCAGCATGCTGATGGTGGCCGTGGTGATGTTCTTTGCCTTCAGCTGCCTGTTTACCCTGTCGCCGCAAAATATGGCGGAAGCCAAGGCCCAGAATATTCCGGTGCTCTCCTATCTGGCCAACCACTTCTCCTCGATGACGGGCAGCAAGTCTGCGTTTGCCACCACTCTGGAGTATGCGGCGTCCATTATCGCGCTGGTTGCTATCTTCAAATCCTTCTTCGGCCACTATCTGGGGACGCTGGAAGGGTTGAACGGCCTTATCCTCCGCTTTGGCTACCAGGGCGACAAGAGCAAGGTTTCCAGTAAAAAACTCAATATGGTCAGTATGTTGTTCATCATGGGCTCCACCTGGCTGGTCGCTTATGTGAACCCCAACATCCTCGACCTGATTGAGGCAATGGGGGCGCCGATCATCGCTTCCCTGCTCTGTCTGCTGCCGATGTATGCCGTCAACAAGACACCGGCACTGGCAAAATATAAAGGTCAGGCCAGCAACCTGTTTGTCACCATCATAGGTGTGCTGACCATCCTGAATATTGTTTCCAAGCTGTTCTGAAAACCTTTTCTGCAAGTCATCAGCCATTCAGATCCCCTTGGCGGGGTCTGCATGGCGTAGTCAGAAGCGCGCAATAACCGGTTCTTGGTTGGCCCAATTATTTGGGCCGAGGGCAAGGCTATCCGTTATTTGGCCACTAAACACAGTGGTAAATATGTTCTGACAGCAGTGACTCGACAGCATAAATATCGAGGCGATGTAATGAAGTTTGATTCGTTGGTTCTGGTTATCAATTGCGGCTCTTCGTCGGTCAAATTCTCGGTACTGGATAGTAAAACCTGCGAGGTGGTGATATCCGGTATGGCGGATGGTATTGAGACGGCCCATCCCCAATTGCAAGTGGGTAAAGAGCCCGCAATGTCATTAGCTGAAAATAACCACACCTGTGCATTGGCTGCCATCGCGGCGGAATTGAAAAAACGGGATCTGCTGGATGCCATTGCACTGGTGGGTCATCGAATTGCTCATGGTGGCAGTGAATTTAGCGAAGCCGTGATCATTGATGAACATGTATTGGCCAAAATAAAGCAGGTGTCACCCTTGGCTCCCCTGCACAATCACGCCAATTTGAGTGGTGTGATGGCGGCTCGTCAGCTATTTCCCACACAACCCCAAATTGCGGTATTTGATACCGGTTTTCACCAGACCCTGAAGCCGGAAGCCTATATCTATGGGCTGCCTTACCAATATCTGCAGGATTATGGCGTGCGCCGCTATGGCTTCCATGGCACCTCCCATCGCTATGTCGCCGAGCAGGCGGTCTCCTTCCTTGGGTTGAATGGCCACGATGCCGGTCTGGTCATTGCTCATCTGGGTAATGGCGCCTCTGTTTGCGCAGTACAGGATGGCAAGAGCGTCGATACCTCGATGGGGATGACGCCGCTGGAGGGGCTGATCATGGGCAGCCGCAGCGGTGATATCGATTTTGGCGCGCTGGCCTATATCGCCAGCAAGACGGGGCAATCCATCGAGGATATCGAGCGGGTATTGAACAAGCAGTCCGGCCTGCTGGGTATTTCGGGGCTCTCCTCCGATATGCGGGTATTGGAAGCTGCCTATCACGAAGGACATCCCGGGGCAAAATTGGCCATTCACGCTTTTGTCCATCGTATTGCCCGCCATATCGGTGGTCATGCCACCTCATTGCGCCGACTGGATGCCGTTATTTTCACCGGCGGTATTGGCGAAAACTCGGCCTTTATCAGAAAGCTGGTATGCGAACGACTTCAGGTATTTGGCGTAGCGATCAGCGAGCCGTTTAACCAGCGTCCCAATAGCGAGGGTTGTCGGATTATTTCGGCGGCAGAGTCCATGGTGCTGGCGGCGGTTATTCCCACCAATGAAGAGAAAATGATCGCGCTGGATGCCATTCGTCTGGGGCAGCAGGTTCGTCAGGCCGAGTGCGTCTGACATCTTCCACTGTAGTGTCATGAGTAGTGAATGAGGTTTATTTGATGAAAGTTGATATGCAATTGGATCAGGATAAATTCCGTCAGGCATGGCAAGGGTTTGCCGGTGAAAACTGGAAGCACGAGATCAACGTCCGTGATTTTATCCAGCAGAACTACACCCCCTATGAAGGTGACGAACAGTTTTTAGCAGATGCCACCGAAGCGACCACCACTTTATGGAACAAGGTGATGAAGGGGATTCGTATCGAGAATGCCACCCACGCACCGGTCGATTTTGATACCAATATTGCCACCACAATTACCGCCCACGGGCCGGGTTATATCGAGCAGGGGCTGGAAAAAATCGTTGGCCTGCAAACCGACAAGCCCCTTAAAAGAGCACTGCACCCGTTTGGCGGCGTAAATATGATCCGCAGCTCTTTTGAAGCATATGGCCGGGAGATGGATCCCGAATTTGAATATACCTTCAGCGAATTGCGAAAAACCCATAACCAGGGCGTGTTCGACGTCTACTCTCCCGAGATGTTGCGCTGCCGAAAATCAGGAATTTTGACCGGTTTGCCGGATGGTTACGGCCGTGGTCGCATTATCGGAGATTATCGTCGGGTCGCGCTTTATGGCATAGATTATCTAATCCGTGAGCGGGAGTTGCAGTTTGCCGATCTGCAACCGGCGCTCGAGCGGGGAGAGCAGCTGGAGCAGGTGATCCGCCAGCGCGAGGAGCTGGCCGAGCACAAGCGTGCACTGGTGCAGATCAAGCAGATGGCAGCCAGCTATGGCTTTGACATCTCCGGGCCGGCACGCACAGCCCAGCAGGCGGTGCAGTGGCTCTACTTTGCCTATCTGGCGGCGGTGAAGTCGCAAAATGGCGGGGCCATGTCCCTCGGTCGTACTGCCACCTTCCTCGACATCTATATCGAGCGGGATCTTAAGGCGGGGCTTATCAGCGAGCAGGATGCCCAGGAGCTGGTCGATCACTTCATCATGAAGATCCGCATGGTACGTTTCCTGCGTACCCCCGAGTTTGACTCCCTCTTCTCCGGCGACCCCATTTGGGCCACCGAGGTGATTGGTGGCATGGGGCTGGATGGTCGCACCCTGGTGACCAAGAACTCCTTCCGCTACCTCCACACCCTCAAGACCATGGGGCCTGCGCCTGAGCCCAACCTCACCATCCTATGGGCGGAAGGGCTGCCGCGGGCCTTCAAGATCTATGCTGCCCGCGTCTCCATCGATACCTCATCCCTGCAGTATGAGAACGATGATCTGATGCGCACCGACTTCGAGAGCGATGATTACGCCATCGCCTGCTGCGTGAGTCCCATGGTGATCGGCAAGCAGATGCAGTTCTTCGGTGCCCGCGCCAACCTCGCCAAGACCCTGCTCTATTGCATCAACGGTGGGGTGGACGAGAAGCTTAAGATCCAGGTTGGCCCGAAAGTGGCGCCCATCATGGACGAGGAGCTGGATTACGACACTGTCATGGCCAGCCTCGACAGCTTTATGGATTGGCTGGCGGTGCAGTACATCAGCGCGCTCAACCTTATTCACTACATGCACGACAAGTACAGCTACGAGGCTTCGTTGATGGCGCTGCACGATCGCGACGTCTATCGCACCATGGCCTGCGGTATCGCCGGTCTGTCGGTGGCGGTCGATTCGCTGGCGGCCATCAAGTACGCCAAGGTCAAGCCGGTGCGCGATGTTGACGGGCTGGCGGTCGATTTTGTGATTGAGGGGGAGTATCCCCAGTACGGCAACAACGACGAGCGGGCCGACTCCATCGCCTGCCATCTGGTCGAGCGCTTCATGAGGAAGATCCAGGCGCTGCCGACCTACCGCAATGCGGTGCCGACCCAGTCGATCCTGACCATCACCTCCAACGTGGTCTATGGCCAGAAGACCGGCAACACCCCGGATGGCCGCCGCGCCGGTGCGCCGTTTGCACCGGGAGCCAACCCGATGCACGGTCGGGATCGCAAGGGGGCGGTCGCTTCGCTCGCCTCGGTAGCCAAGCTGCCGTTCAAATATGCCAAGGACGGGATCTCCTATACCTTCTCCATCGTGCCGGGGGCGCTCGGCAAGGAGCCGGCCAATCGCGAGAACAATCTGGTGGGGCTGATGGATGGCTACTTCCATCATGAGCGGGATGTGGAAGGGGGCCAGCACCTCAACGTCAACGTGATGAACCGCGAGATGCTGCTGGATGCCATCGAGAATCCGGACAAGTACCCCAGTCTGACCATCCGCGTCTCCGGTTATGCGGTGCGCTTCAACGCCCTGACCCGCGAGCAGCAGCAGGACGTCATCTCCAGAACCTTCACCAACATGATGTAACTCTGATGCCCGGGGTGAGCTGGTTTGCTCCGGGCCTACTTTTTGTTTGTCAGCACGAGGAAGTAACAGATGCGACAGGTTATCACTACCAAAGCGGCGCCGGGCGCCATCGGCCCCTATGTGCAGGCCACCCGGATTGGCAACATCCTCTACACCTCCGGCCAGATCCCGCTGGACCCGGTGAGCGGCGACATTGCAGAGGGTATCGAAGCGCAAACCCTGCGCTCCCTGCAAAACGTCAAGGTGATTGTCGAGGCGGCAGGCGGCGAGGTGCGCAACATCTTCAAGACCACGGTGTTTGTCTCGGATTTGAACGACTTTGCTGCGGTCAACCGGGTTTACAACGACTTCTTCACCGAGCACGATGCCATGTATCCGGCTCGCTCCTGCGTGGAAGTGGCTCGGTTACCGAAGGATGTGAAGATCGAGATAGAGGCGATTGCTGCACTGGCGTCTTGACGCGGCGATCCCGGCCAATAAAAAAGAGCGGCAGCCCGAGGGCTGCCGCTCTTTTTTCATCGCACCCGCGGTGCGCGATAAGGGCGCAAGGAGCAGGTCATTCTGGATCAGGCGATCCGTTCGATGCGCGCCAGATAGAAACCGTCGAAACCGGTAGCCGCCGGACTCACGGTGTGATCACCAAGCAGGCGGAAGTTTTCGTTGGCTGCGAGGAACTTGTCCACCTGCTGGCGGTTCTCCTCGGGCAGGATGGAGCAGGTAGCGTAAACCAGCATGCCGCCCACTTTCACCATCTGGCTGTAGCGCTGCAGGATCTCTTCCTGCAGCGCGACCAGCACCGGCAGACGTTCGGCGGTATCACGCCACTTGGCATCCGGATTGCGCTTGAGTACGCCAAGACCGGAGCAGGGCACGTCCAGCAGTACGCGGTCGGCGCTCTCTTTGAGGCGCTTGACGGTCTTGCTGCTGGTGATGACCCGGGTCTCCACGTTGTGGGCACCGGCGCGACGAGCGCGTTGCTTGAGGTTTTCCAGCTTCCACTCTTCCACATCCATCGCCAGCAGACGGCCTTTGCCCTGCATCATGGCGGCGATATGCAGGGTCTTGCCACCGGCACCGGCGCAGGCGTCGATAACGCGCATGCCTGGGGCAACTTCCAGCGCAGCAGCAACCAGCTGGGAGCCTGCGTCCTGCTGTTCGAAGCAACCATCGGCAAAGGCCTTGGTGCGGAACAGGGCTGCGTCGGAGGTGACCTGCAGGGCAGTCTCAACACCTTCAACCGGAATGGTGGTGACCTGCTCTTTGGCCAGCATGGCTTGCAGCTCATCACGGGTGCACTTGAGGGTGTTGACCCGCAGGTAACGCTTGGGCATCCAGGCCAGGGCGGCACGCTCGGCAGGCCAGGCTTCACCCAGCTGCTCGCTACCCAGTTTCTCCAGCCAGCTCGGGCAACCATCCATCAATACCGGGTTCTTCTTCGCCTCGGTCAGACGGCGGCGGAATGCTTCTTCATTGAAGCGATCCAGGGTCGGGTGGTTGGGCTGGGCAATTTTGTGGAAGGCGTGCCAGCTGTGCAGCAGTGGCCAGACATTCTTTTCGGCCTGACGCACCTGAATACCGGTGAGGAAACAATAGAGGCTGAGACGGCGCAGCAGGTCGCCGGTGACCAGGGCAATCCTTGCCTGTTCTTGCGGTTTGAGTTCGATGCCGGAGAAGTGACGGGCATAAGCGCG
>NZ_JAAKNE010000144.1:0-9387 GCF_049170755.1 Aeromonas sp. 604176 | reverse complement strand
GGCAACGCTGTCGGCGGTGGAGCTGAGTTCGTTGAGGGCGGTGACGACCTGATCGGTTTCGCTGGCGTGTTCTCCCAGGATCCGCCTGGCCTGCCCGGTCTGCTGATCGAGCTGGGCCAGCTCGCGGGTGATGAGGTCGGTGGCGGCGGTCACCTGCACCATCATCTGTTGCAGGAAGGCGATGAAGCGGTTGACCGACAGGGCGATGTTGTCCAGCTCGTCATGCCCCTTGACCTGGATGCGGGCGGTCAGGTCGGCATCGCCGGCGCTGAGGGCGTCGATGTTGAGCTTGAGGGTCTGCAGGCGGCTGCCAAGCTGGCTGATGGCCAGCACCATGAGCACGAACAGCAGCCCCGCCAGGGGGAGCTGGATGCTCGCCAGGGTGGCGAGCACATCCCGGCTGTCCTGGGTCAGGGTGCGGGTCGGCAGGGCGGCGGCCAGCAGCCAGGGGGTCCCTTCGATGGCCTCCATCAGCAGGGTCTGTTCCTCACCCTGATCCTGGAAGGTGGTGCGCAGCTGCCCCTTGCTCGCATCCTGGCCCAGCAGGCCGCTGATGGCGAGGGCGAAGGGATAGTCGGCGTGGGCGGAGAGGTTGCCGAGCACCACATCCCCGGTCAGACGGGCGTTGCGGCTCAGGATCTTGCCGTCAGCCTCGATGATCATCACCTGACCGCCGATCTCCTGCTCTTTCTTGGCCACCAGGTCGTTGAAGAAGCCCAGGGTGACGTCTATGGTCGACACCCCGTAGAGGGCGCCATCCTGGTAGATCCCCATGGCGCAGTTGGTTCTCGGCTGCTGGCTCGCGCCATCCTTGTAGGCGGCGGCCCAGGCACAGACGCCACGGGGCGCCTGCTGACCTGCCTTGTGCCAAGGCTGATCGAAATAGTTGGGCGCCTCTGCCGAGTTCCAGTAGGTGTTGGGAATGAGGGCGTTGGACGCATCCCTGTGGAAGAAGGTACTGAACTTGGCGCGTCCCGCCTCCCGCTTGTCCGGCAGGGGCCAGATGCCGCCACCGAAGACCATGCCGTTGCCGTACTGGTCGATGAGGGCTGGGAGCTGGGCATCTATCTGCTCGCTCGGCAGTTGTGCCACCAGCTGGGTGATGCTGCGCGACTGGGTCTGCACCCCGTTGAGCTGGTCACGGATGTCGGTCGCTATCTCGCCGACTCGCAGCGCCACGTTCTCCTCCCCCGCTTTTTGCAGGGCGGGGGTGATCCAGATCTGGATGCCGATCACCGTCAGGGCGCACACCAGCGCCATGAAGCCCAGAAAAACGGCGGTATAGCGCCCCTTGATTGTGCCCAGATTCCATCCCATAACGACTCCTGTCCACTGTGTCCGGGATCGTGCCCGCGTCTGTTGTGTGAGGGACCATTATGATTTATTTCGAAAGTGAAACGTTTGTTATCGCTCACATAACATGATGCGGCCAGGTAGGAAAAGGTGAAAAAACTGGGGGGAGACAAAAAAAGGGTGGCTTGCGCCACCCTGTCGTTTTCGCCGGTGTCGGGGCAGGGCCCTGCCGGATCACGAGTCTGCTTCGGCAAACCGCTTCATTACGTCGACTTACTGGTTTGCTTCTGCGAACAGCTTCATCACCTCGGCGTGCTTGATCATGCCGTCGGCACGCAGACCAAGGTTCTTCACGAACTCCGCCTTCTTGGTCGGATCTTCAATCTTGTCGTAGCGCTGTTGCAGATGGGCCTGGATCTGTTCCGGGGTCATGTTCTTCATGCGGGCCATCTTGTCGTGGCGGCCGCCATGATGCTTGCCGCCCATCATGCCGGTACCGTCCATGGGGCAACCGGTCGCCGTGGCCTGGGTCGGTTGCGCGGTGGAGACCGCCTCGCTGGCGGCATAGGCGCCCAGCGGCAGGCCGAGGATCAGGGTGGCGGTCAGCAGGGTCTTGGTCAGCTTTTTCATGGGTAACTCCTGTCGGATGTGTACGGGTAGAGGCTCTTTCGCCTTGGTATCCAGTAAACACCGTGGAAGTGTCTGAAATTTGCCAGTAGAAGCCTATTTTGTAGCAGAGTGTGGCACAGGGGCGTGCTGGCACACTTTGACACAACCCGCCCGGTTGATTTTCGTATAATCGCCCCAGCCCGATAACGGAGAAATGATGATGAACCAAGGCAGCCCTCATATTCTGGTGGTCGATGACCACAGCGAGATCCGCGATCTGCTCAAGCGCTTTCTGGAGCAGCATGGCATGCGCGTCAGTTGCGCCCGCGATGGCAAGGAGATGAAGCGGCTGCTGGATGAGCGGGAGTTCGACCTGCTGGTGCTGGATCTGATGATGCCGGGGGAGGATGGCCTCACCCTGTGCCGCGAGCTCAGGGTCAAATCCCGCCTGCCGATCATCATGCTTACCGCCATGGGGGAGGAGACGGACCGCATCATCGGCCTGGAGATGGGGGCGGACGACTACCTCTCCAAGCCGTTCAACCCGCGGGAGCTGCTGGCCCGCATCAAGGCGGTGATGCGCCGTACCCAGGCAGAGAGCCTGCCCGTGCCGGAGACCTTGACCCGGGATCTGCGCTTCGATCGCTGGCTGCTCGACGTCAATCGCCGTGAGCTGGTGGACGAGGAGGGGGTGGGGATGAGCCTCTCCACCGCCGAGTTCGATCTGCTCAAGGTGTTTCTGGAGCGGCCCCAGCGGGTGCTGAGCCGGGATCAGTTGCTGGATCTGGCCCGTGGCCGGGAGGCGGTGGCCTTCGATCGCGCCATCGATACCCTGGTGAGCCGACTGCGGCGCAAGCTGGAGCGGGATCCCAAGAATCCCGAGCTCATCAAGACCATCTGGGGTGGCGGTTACCTGTTCGCCGCCGACGTGACCCAGGAGTGAGGCCGACATGATCAAGCGCGTCTTCGCCAGGCTGCTGCCCAAAGGGTTGACCGGCCAGATAGTGCTGGTGGCCCTGGCGGGGCTGGTGCTGATCCAGTTGCTCAGTATCCAGATCTACCGCTCGGACAGGGAGGAGGCCCTCGGTTACGTCAACAGCCGCAACGCCATGCAGCGCATCATCTCCGTGGTGCGCCTGCTCTCCCTCTCTCCTCCTTCCCTCTATCACGAGATCCTCAAGGCGAGCCGCAGCGAGACCCTGCTGCTACGTCTGGCCGACGAGCCGTTGCAGCCGGACAACCGCAGCCCCCGCTTCGAGAAGCTGGTGCGGGCCAAGCTCGGCTATCCATCCTCCCTGGCGGTGGAGATCAGCGCCGAGCTGAAGCAGGACATCCAGCGCAGCCGGGCCTGGCAGCACCACAACCGCATGATGAAGGATCGCAACGGCATGCCGCCGCCCCAGGACATGCGGCTCTACGGCTCCATCGAACTGCCCAACGGCGGCTGGCTTCAGTTCAGCTCCCTGGTGGACAAGGAGACGGCGAGCTGGTCCTGGCAGACCACCCTCAACCTGCTGCTGGTGGCGAGCCTGGTGATCGGCCTGATGATCTGGCTGTTCCGCCGGGCGACCCGTCCCCTCAAGCAACTGGCGGCCAACGCCGACAGGCTGGGGCGTGGTGAGGACATCGAGCCCCTGCGCGAGGAGGGGCCCACCGAGATCCGCGAGTCCATCCAGGCCTTCAACCGGATGCACACCCGGCTCGATCGCTTCGTGCAGGACAGAACCCGGATGCTGGCCGCCATCTCCCACGACCTGCGCACCCCCATCACCAGCCTGCGGCTGCGCAGCGAGTTTCTGGCGGACGGGGAAGACAAGGATCGCTTCCAGCAGACCCTGCAGCAGATGGAGCAGATGCTGGCGGCGACCCTGAGCTTTGCCCGGGAGGAGGGGCAGCAGGAGGCGACCCGGGAGCTGGATCTGGTCAGCCTGCTGGAGAGCCTGTGTGACGACTATGCCGACATGGGCCAGCCCGTCACCTGCCTGGCCGAGGGCAAGCAGGTTTACGCCTGCCGCGCCAACACCCTGCGCCGGGTGCTGCAAAACCTCATCGGCAACGCCATCAAGTACGCAGGGGGGGCCGAGGTTTCGCTGGTGCGTGGTGACGGGGAGTTGCTGATCCTGGTTCGCGATCAGGGACCGGGGATTGCGGAGAGCCAGCTGGAGGAGGTGTTCAAGCCCTTCGTGCGCCTGGATGAAGCCCGCAACACCGAGTCTGGCAGCGTGGGACTGGGGCTCGCCATCGCCCGCACCCTGGTGCACCAGCACGGCGGTGAGCTCAGCCTTCACAATCGCGAGGAGGGGGGGCTGGAGGCGCGGATCAGCCTGCCCCTGTAAGGAACCTGACCAGGAAGTGGGGCACCACCAGGGTGCCTTTTTGCTGCCCGTGGCGAGAGGGAAGCAGAGCAACAGGTCGGCCACCCGGAAATGGGCAACAAAAAACCCGCCGAAGCGGGTTTTTTCAATTCTTGCTGAGGCGCTGCCGAAAAACGGAAGGCGGCTCGGGCGTGAATTACAGGCCAGTAACGTTGGCAGCAGCCGGGCCTTTCTGGCCTTGCTCGATGGTGAACTCAACGCGCTGACCTTCTTCCAGGGTTTTGAAACCGTTGGACTGGATGGCGGAGAAGTGAACGAACACGTCTTTGCTGCCGTCAGCCGGGGAGATGAAACCGAAGCCTTTCTCGGCGTTGAAGAACTTTACGGTACCAGTCATTTTGTTGGACATGATAATTTCCTTGAATAGTGATTAGTGAAACGCCATTAGGGTGGCAATCCATGATTTTTCGTCAGAAATACGTATGGGGAGCACTAAAGAAGGAGAATTATCTGGCAAGAATTATCGGGGATAACTGCCTGCACAAATCACTGCTTTAAGATGACTGCCTAACATAATCAGGTCTGAACTACCGAACCATCGAAAACGATTAGAACACGCACATCCCGTCATGGCAATCTTTATCTTGGTATTCGTTTCAGTCAGTGATGGCTGGATCGGGGTTTTATCCGGGTGTGCATCAGCTGGCAGGGGCCTCCTGCTGCCCTTTTCAGGGAGATGACATGACGCTCTGCCAGCCCCCTTTTTTGCAGCAGCGTCATCTGCGTGCGTTCATTCTGCCGTTACCGTCTGCCACGGTATTTGTTGCTGACGGAATCGGACCAGCTGAAGGTGTCGGGCAGTACTTGAGCACTGGCTCGCTCTTTGGCTTTCTCCCGCGCCAGTGCGGAAGCCGCCTTGGCGGCCTGGGCGCGATCGGCGGCGATCTTCTGGCGTCCTGCTTCGCGGATCTTGTTGCGCTCCCCGTTGGTCAGGGTGTGATCGGCATTGGCCTGGGCCTTTTGCACCAGCAGGGCAATCTCGGCTTTCTCGGCCTCGGTCAGATCCTTCATTTCCAGCTTCTTCATGACGCGCTCCTGCGATCGTTGAATGCCCACCCTAACACACATCCACCGGAGACAGGCTGACCATCCGTCCTCGGATGCCAAAAGTGTCGCCCGGTCGTCATTCCCGGGGGGGGCACGCTACGGGAACGCCTGGCTGACAGGCGCTGCCGGGAGGCTGGATCCCGGCGGAAGATTGGGAGTATGCTGAGGCCAGTGCGATCCCCGATCGTCACTGTTGGCGTACTGAAATCCACGATTCGGCTGACATGCTGGAACACCCGTTCCAACTGTCCAGGTAACCTTTTTGGAGTCTGATGATGAGCAACAAAGAACAGCATCACGGCAAAGATGCCAAGAAAAAACCGCAGATGTCACTGAAAGAGAAACGCGAAGCCAAACGTCAGAAAGCAGAGCTGAAAAACGGCAGCGCGATGAAGTAACGCTCCATCCACTGCGGCTCCCAGGAGCCGGTATCAAGCCAGTCCATCATGGGCTGGCTTTTTTGTCTCCGGCAGTAGAGGTGGTGCCATAGGCGGCAAAAATCCGCTCATAGCGCCCGTCCGCCTTCATCTTGGCGAGCTGTCTGTCGAACCATTGTCGGTGGCCCGCCTCGCGAAAGGCGAAGTGGTAGTGAGTCGGGGGGAAGAGGTCGTGCTGTCTGACCTTGTCCTTGGGATAGCGGTCGCCCTCCTGGTCATCCCCGAGCAACTGCGCCAGATAGTAGTAGAACACCCGTTGTTCCAGGATCACGGCATCGGTGCGCCCGAGCAGGAGCCGCTGTACCTGTCCCTCCTGCCTCGCCACCTCTTCATAACGGGAATTCTGGTCGACGATGTCGGAGAAGGTCGTTCCCAGGATCTGTCGTGCACGCTGGAAGGCACTGACTCGCAGGGTCTGCAAATCCTTCATGGTGTGGACTGCCGTCGGCGCCAGGGTAAAGACCCGGTTGTGGAAGGTGATCACCGGCTGTGAGAGGTAGGCGCTTTCCAGCATGCCGGGTTTGACGTTGATGATGGCGTCCAGCTTGCCTTCCTCCAGCATCCTGAAGGTGCGCTCCAGGGGAAGATAGACGACCTGCAGCTCATGGGGGCTGCCTGCGAAGGCCTCTCGCATGAGATCGAGTTCGATGCCCCTGTCTTCGTGGCTGATGACATAGGGAGGAATGGCAAAACTGACTCCCACCCGCAGCGGCTCCGCGGCAAGGTGGCTGCCGAACATCAGCAGGGCGAGGCACAGCAGACGACTCAAGTAGTTCATGCAGGTTCCCGAAGGGAGAAATCGTCTCGATGATAGCCACAAGCCTGGACGAAGGGGACGTAAAGCGGGGGAAAGTGGCAGCAACATGGTCGTCGGGGGAGGTGAATGCGTCAGAAACAAGTAAAAAAAGGCCCTGATGAATCAGGGCCTGCCGCAGGGGATTAGAAGGGAAGGGCAGGAACATTTCAGTGTAAATGCCGCTGTGTGTGTGAGTTGATTGAGTGCAAGGCAAGTATCCACAGCTTCTATCCACCTTGTTATCTCACCCACATGCCTATAAATCGCATTAAACCTATCATTAACGCTGTTCGTGTCAACATCTGATGCTTATACGATAAAAAAGTTTACACAACTCTTCGAACGTCTTCCTCTGATTACTGAGGTCATACTACACCAGTTCTGATGTCTAGGGGCTGTGATGCTGAAAATCGAAGGTGGTTTTTGGCTTCATTGTTCGCCTCCCTATGGGGCGTTTCCTGAAAAAGGGTAACGGGTCTGATGTTGCCATCCTGAACGGTAACTACCCCGCCTTCAACTGCTTGTCACCCTATATCTTTGTCTGCTACCAGGAGCTGGTCGAAGACACCGAGCTGAACCGAATAGCAGGTGACGTATGAGATAACGTCATCGGCTAGCGGAATGACCTATGACTGTATGGGCTGGAAAGTCACTGACTGGTGCCAGGGTTACAGCTCAAATAAGCCCCTACCGCATAACTGCCGCTGTAATCACCCCACTACATGGCTTCACCATCAGGCATACCTCCAGAATAAAGTCATGGCCTACGGGATTGGTACACACGATCGGAGCAATGTCGCCCCTGAGGTAAGACAGTGATAGTTCAAACAATAGTCAAGTGAAAAAAAGAGCCCAGCCATTAGTTCTAAGGAAGGTGCGAATAAGTCACCAAACATAAAAATGCGCCTTTGTAAGTATTTGAATTTAATAAACTAATTTTTTCAGTTTCATTGTGGAGGGTGCTTATTCGCACCCTCCCTTGACCATTACCGCCGAGCTTTCCAAGAATGGCCGCCCTCACTTGATCCCACTCACTGATAGCGCCTTGCGGGTGTTGAGAGAGCAGCAAGCGGCAACGGGGGATAGTCCCTTTATCTTTGCCCACGCCACCAAGCCGAGCGAACCAATGCCGATGGCTTCACTTAGCCAAGCGATTGATCGTTACCGCAAACGCGCCGAGATGGCGCACTTTATCCCCCGTGATTTCCGCCGAACCTGTAAAACTCTGATGGGCGAGCTGGGCATAGCCAAAGATCTGCGCGACCGCCTACAGAATCACGCCCTGAATGACGTATCCAGCAAGCACTATGACCGCTATGAATACCTGCCAGAGAAGCGGCGAGCCTTGGAGCTATGGGAGCGGCGGTTGTTGGATCTGGCAGCGGATACTGTGATTTCCGTTAACTTCTGGGGACGTGGGTTATCTTCCTGAATACAAAGGCATTGCTTTAGCGACGATGAATAGTAATGTGAGCCCTAATGGTGTTACTCAATAAAGTGGATTTGACCCCATAGGTCCAGACACTTTTCCCGCTTAGGGTTGTGATACCCGACTGCGCAGAAATTCCCGTGGTGAACGGTATCCCAAGGCGCTGTGCGGGTGGTGCTCGTTATAATGCTCAAACGCGATAGCCAAATTGCCTACCGCTGTTCGGCTATCCGGTTTTGGCATCATCTCGATATAGTCTCGCTTCATCGTCTTCACGAAGCTCTCCGCTATACCGTTACTCTGTGGGCTTCTCACTGCTGTCGTTCTGGGCTCCAACCCGATTTCTCGTGCAAACGCGCGGGTCTCATGGGCTCGATACGCCGAGCCATTATCAGTCAGCCACTCCACCGGTGATGCCGGCAACGAATCCCCAAAGCGATGTTCGACAGACCTCAGCATGACATCTTGCACAGTGTCACTATCGTAACCCCCAGTACTGGCCGCCCAGTCCAACGCTTCCCTATCGCAGCAATCCATGGCGAACGTGACACGTAGTTTTTCACCGTTATCGCAGCGAAACTCGAAGCCATCTGAGCACCACCGTCGATTGCTCTCCTTGACGGCAACACGCCCCTTATGTGCCTGCTGGGCCAATGGTGCAGCTGGTTTTCTTTCCAGCAGCAAGCCATGTTCGCGCATGACGCGATATACCCGCTTAGCGTTTACCACAGGTTGTTCTGTTGCCTCAGACTGACGCCGTAACAGCGCCCAGACCCGGCGATAGCCATAGGAGGGAAGCTCTGCCATCGCCTCCATGATACGGCCAAGTAAGGCTGCATCATCACGCTGGCGATGATGACGACCATCTTGCCAACCCGGTTTTCGATGAACACGAACGGATAGCTGCGCACGCGATACATTAAGAGCCTGGCTCACAGCACTTAATCGTCGTCCCCCGGCAACAAGGGCGCATGCGCAATCCATTTTTTTGCTCGACCATACTCCACGGCTTCTTTGAGGATCTCGTTCTCCATGGTCTTCTTCCCGAGCAGACGCTGAAGCTCTCGGATCTGCTTGATGGCAGCAGCCAACTCGGAAGCAGGAACAACATCCTCACCGGCGGTGATCGCCGTGAGAGACCCTTCTTGGAATTGCTTACGCCATTTGAAAAGCTGGTTTGCGTTGACGTCGTGCAAGCGAGCAACATGAGAGACGGTCATCCCGGGCTCAAAGGTCTGCTGCACGATGGCGATCTTTTCTTGTGGAGTCCGGCGTCGACGGCGCTCGGCCCCTGTTAACACTTCGACCATCTTCTCGTTGTGACTAGTACTGAACATAGCTCCAAGACTACCTCTTAAGTTAAGAGGGGCGAAGTGTCTGGATCTTCAAGGGGCCAATCTA
>NZ_JAAKNE010000143.1:0-9473 GCF_049170755.1 Aeromonas sp. 604176 | reverse complement strand
AACTCCGGCAAGCTGCTGGGCAAAACCGTGGCCCTCTCCTACTGCTCTACCATTCTGGCGGGGCTGTTCGCCTTTACCGTGGCGAGCCACCTGATCCCGCAGTTCACCACCGCCGCCGAGCCCACCACGGCCACAGCCATCAAGCTCGCCTCCTATGTCAATCTCGAGATCCCGCCGCTGTTTGGCGTGATGTCGGCACTGGCTGCCGCCTTCGTGTTCGGCATCGGCATCAGCGCCACCCAGGCCACCGATCTGCGCCGTGTCGCCGATCAGGGCCGTGACATCATCGACCGCCTGCTGGCCAAGGTGATCATCCCGCTGCTGCCGTTCTATATCGCGGGTGTCTTTGTCGAGATGACGGTAGAAGGCACCGTATTCGCTACCCTGAAAACCTTCGGCGTGGTGCTGGTGATGGCCATCCTGATGCACTGGATCTGGCTCTCCGTACTGTTTATCGGCACAGGTCTGGCTCTTGGCCGCTCACCGGCCCAGCTCATCAAGAACATGCTGCCCGCCTACTTCACCGCACTGGGGACCATGTCGAGCGCCGCCACCATTCCGGTCGCCCTGCAATCGAGCAAGAACAACGGGGTGAGCGACAGCATCGCCAACTTCACCGTACCGCTGTGCGCCACCATTCACCTGTGTGGCTCCACCATTACCCTGGTCACCTGCGCCACCGCGGTGATGTTCCTCTCCGAGCATCTGGCCATTCCGGGCATCGAAACCATGCTCCCCTTCATCATGATGCTGGGGGTGATCATGATCGCCGCCCCGGGCGCACCGGGTGGTGGCGTAATGTCGGCGCTGGGCCTGCTCACCTCCATGCTCGGCTTTGGTGAAGCCTCCATCGCCCTGATGATCGCCCTCTATCTGGCGCAGGACAGCTTCGGCACCGCCTGCAACGTCACCGGTGACGGCGTGATTGCCCTGTGGGCGGATCGCTTCGCCAACGGTAGCGAGAGCGCAGCTCCAGTGGCCGAGGCCGAACAGGCGTAAGCTCGCCGGGATAGCCCGACCATCCTCTGCAAAACCGCAGGCCCGAACCATGTTCGGGCCTGCGTCGTTTCTGTCCCCTTCACTGCTTTTGTTAGTATTCCTCCTCCCCCTCTTTACCCCTCTCTGCCGTGAACAGCACTGGCGCTACCCTCTGCATCAGACAAAATTATTGGCATATGCTACATATGAGCGTATAAATAGCTTATGCCAATTAGGAGCCACCATGCCAAGACCCAAGATTGCCCGCCAGATCTGTGGCCGCCCCGCCAACAGCTGCTTCAAACCCAACGGCCGCCCCATGCATCAGCTGGAACAGGTCACGCTGGCCCCTGACGAGTTCGAGGCACTGCGCCTCGTCGACCTTCAAGGAATGCAGCAGCAGGAGGCCGCCCTGATGATGGGGGTTTCCCGCCAGACCCTGGCCAATATCCTGAAAAAAGGGCGCTACAAGGTGGTGGAGTGTCTGAGTCTGGGCAAAGCATTGATGATGCAACCCGCCGAGCCCGACCACCCAACCAGTGGAGAAGAGCCGACATGAATGCTGTCACAACCATGACCACCAACCCCAGCAACAGCGCCCTGATGCTGAGTCAGGGGCTGCTGGCTGGCCACTTTACCCGTGCCGAGCAGCTGCAATTCTTAACCCCGAAGGGAACGTTATCGCCACCCTGACCAACCCGGCCACCGCCGAAGGCTGCCACGGCAAGCAAGCGCTGCTCGACGCCCTTGCCCATCATCAGGTGGGTCAGGTAGTGGTGCGCAATATCGGCGAGCGGATGCTGGGTCGCCTGCTGGCGGCAAATATCCGGGTGCTGCAGTGCCTCTCTGCCCGCCTGCCGCTGCCCGCGCTGTTGGCCCCCACCAATTTGCAACCTCTTACCGAGGCAAGTCAGGGGCGTCCGTCTCGCCGTCATCAGAGCAAATCTGCGATCCGTGCCATCCAGCCAGTCGGCGCAGGCCAGAGTCATAGCCATTGTCATGGTGGTTGCAACAGTGGCTCCGATCACTGTTGCGCCAGTAGTGGCAATCAGGCAGAGAGCCCACTGCAAGGCCATACTTGTTGCCACGGCAGTGAAGGCGCCAACCAGCAGGGCGGTTGCTGCCATAATCACTGATGCCATCGCCGTGTATGTCATCACCATCAAGGAGAAGAGATCATGTCCATCTGGTTGTTGAGCCTGCTCGCCTCGTTCGTACTGATCCTGGCCATGGGCACCATCATCTGGTGGCGCCAATACCAGCTTGCCCAGAAGCGGGAAGATAAAGAGGTGCGCCCCTGTGGCTGCTCCAGCGCCTGCGCGGATCACCTCTACCAGATCAGCGAGCCGACGCCCAAAAAGTAACCTGAGCGCAAACGCCATAGCCGCAGATACAAGGTCGGCAAAATAAGGGCGCGTGAAATCGAGAAGAGCATAAAAGAGAGGGGGCACCTGCTGGTGCCCCCTCTCTATTTATTCCTCGTCATGCTTGAACCGCCTCTTTCCCCCTTACGCTCATCACACGCGCTCAACCCGGCTCTGCGCCACTGGCCGCCACACCGGATGAACTGGCGGGATCCTGATACTGCTGATAGATGGCATAAAACTCGGCCTTGTTGTGCAGGGCCGCAGCGACACAGGTGGGATCAAACTGGCTGCCGGCATGCTCCTCCAGATAGGCAAACGCCGTCTCGAACGGCCAGGCCTGCTTGTAGGGGCGCTCGCTGGTCAGGGCATCAAAAACATCAGCCACCGTCACGATACGCGCCGCCAGCGGGATCGCCTCCCCCGCCAGGCCCAGCGGATAACCGGTGCCATCAAAACGCTCATGATGGCCTGCGATGATGTTGGTCAGCATATCGGTGTGGTGAATGCCATCGAGGCCAAACTCATTGATCATCAGGCTGATCATCTCTCGCCCCTTGCTGGTGTGAACCTTCATGATCTCGAACTCTTCCGGGGTCAGCTTGCCCGGCTTGAGTAAAATGGCATCCGGCACCGCGATCTTGCCGATGTCGTGCAGCTCGGAGAAGAGGTAGACAAACTCCACCTCCTCGTCGCTCAGCCCGCAAGTCGGGGCCAGCGTCTTGGCGATCAGTCGGGAGTAGGCCGACATCCGATGCAGATGGTTGGCGGTCTCCTCATCCCGATAGCGACTGAACTCCCGTGCCGTGGTCAGCGCGCCGCCGAGGGTCTGAATAGAGAAGAACTCCACCGCAATGATGGCGGACAACATCTGGGCATAGGCCGACAGCTCGCTTTGGATCGACTCATCGAAATAGCCCGGCTCCATGGCATCGCAAAACAGAAAACCAAACAGCTTGCTGTTGAACAACAGCGGCTCGGTATAGCTGGAGGCATAGCCCGCCTCCAGCAGCTTGCGGCTGTGTTCCGACGCGGAACCACGCAGGGCATCGAGATTGCCAAGCACCCGGGGGTGCTTGTGCTCCGCCAGATAGCGCAAGGAGGGAACATCGCTCAGCTTCACCTCATACTGCACCAGCGGCGAGGGCCCCTCGGTGCTGTGGGCGAAGGTCTTGAGCTGATCGGTATGGGGATCGTAAATCGCAATGGCCACCCGACTCAGCTTGTCAAAACGCTCGCGTAGCGTAGCGTGCAGATTCTGCATTCTTTCGCCAAATGAACTTTCCATTGCCTTCTCCACCGGATCACCATGATGGGAGTATAGGGGCACCCGTGACAGGGTTCCCAGCCACAGACCGCGAAATTGACTAATAAGTCAGCAATGCATATTGCCAGCCACAAACCTGTGCAGCAGGGACTGCGCGCCAGTCAGGGCTCCACCATCAGCCGCTATTCGCACGGCCCAATCCTGCCCACTCGGAGATATTGTTAGGTTCTGCCATGCTGGCTGTATAGTTTTTGGTTAACCATTCCGGTAAAATCCGCGCCCTTAAAGAAGAGCCACCTAAGAGTGATTGAGCGATGTCCAACACAAAACAGGCCCCCAAAGTAGGATTCGTCTCCTTGGGTTGCCCCAAAAACCTGGTCGATTCAGAACGCATCCTGACCCAGCTGCGTACCGAAGGGTACGATGTGGTGCCCAGCTATGACGATGCCGAGCTGGTCGTCGTCAACACCTGCGGCTTTATCGACAGCGCGGTGCAAGAGTCGCTGGAAGCGATCGGCGAAGCACTAGCCGAGAACGGCAAGGTGATCGTCACCGGCTGCCTGGGTGCCAAAGAGAACCAGATCCGCGAGATCCACCCCAAGGTGCTCGAGATCACCGGCCCCCACGCCTATGAAGAGGTGCTGGGTCACGTCCACAAATATGTGGAGAAGCCGCAGCACAACCCCTTCACCAGTCTGGTACCGGCCCACGGCGTCAAGCTGACCCCGCGCCACTACGCCTATCTGAAGATTTCCGAAGGCTGCAACCACCGCTGCACCTTCTGCATCATCCCCTCCATGCGCGGGGATTTGGTGAGCCGCCCCATCGGCGACGTGCTGGCCGAAGCCAAGCGTCTGAAAGAGGCCGGCGTGAAGGAGCTGCTGGTGATCTCCCAGGACACCTCCGCCTACGGCGTCGATGTGAAGCACCGCACCGGTTTCTACGACGGCATGCCGGTCAAGACCAGCATGGTCGCCCTGTGCGAAGAGTTGGCCAAGCTCGATATCTGGGTACGTCTGCACTACGTCTACCCCTACCCGCACGTGGATGACGTCATCCCGCTGATGCGTGATGGCAAGATCCTGCCCTACCTCGACATCCCGCTGCAGCACGCCAGCCCGCGCATCCTCAAACTGATGAAGCGCCCGGGTTCGGTCGAGCGCACCCTGGAGCGGATCCAGAAGTGGCGCGAGATCTGCCCGCAGATCACCCTGCGCTCCACCTTTATCGTCGGCTTCCCGGGCGAGACCGAGGAAGATTTCCAGATGCTGCTGGACTTTATCGACAAGGCGGAGCTGGATCGGGTCGGTTGCTTCAAATACAGCCCGGTCGAAGGGGCGCTGGCCAACGAGCTGCCGGATCCGGTACCGGAAGCGATTCAGGAAGAGCGCTTCCAGCGCTTTATGGAGCTGCAACAGCAGGTCTCCATCCGCAAGCTGGCCCGCAAAGTGGGTCAGGAGATGACCGTCATCATCGACGAAGTGGATGAAGAAGGTGCCACTGGCCGCTCCTTCGCCGATGCGCCGGAGATCGACGGTCTGGTCTACCTCAACGGCGAAACCGGCCTCAAGCCGGGCGATATGGTCAAGGTGCGGATCGATGAATCCGACGAATATGACCTGTGGGCCAGCCTGATTAGCTAACCCTTGCTGACCACCGCTCAATGAAAAAGCGCCTTCGGGCGCTTTTTTATGCTTCCAGATTGCACTTCTACACCAGTAAGCCCCACTTTGCGGTACAAAACTGGTATATCCGTATGCAAGGGTGTGTAATAGTCGTTTCTGTTTGGCGACGACTCGAAATCCCATGCAACTCAAACCCCTTCTCAAGGGACGCTTTCAGCCCCACTGGCAGGCCAGTCATGATCTTATCGTGCAGGTAGTGCAATCCTGCATCACGGAGCAGCATCTGATCCCCGAGGGGGAGCCCCTGATGCGTCAGGGGGAGCTATTGCGGGATCTGGTGCTGGTACCGGGCGGCCGCATCGCCATGGGCCACACCGCCATGAATGGCCGCCGCTTTCAGCTCGGCACCCTGGAGTGCGACAACCAGCTGTTTGGCGAGATGGAGTTCTTCACCGGCTACCGCTGCCAGCTCGACATCATCGCCGAGGAGCCGCTGGAAGTGGCCCGCATCGACGGCGAGCAGCTGGAGCAGGCGCTGGTCGCCCACCCCAAGGTGGCGCTCTTCTTTGCCACCGCCATTGCCATCGACTATCAGGACACGGTGGATATCTTCACCTGCCGCATGCTCTACCCCATCAGCTACAACATCGCCCTCGACCTCTATCACAGCCACTGCCACCACAACCCGGTGAGCGGCTTTCGCAAGGGGTATCAGGAGGCGGAACGCTTCGGCACGACCGACCGGGTCTACCGGCGGGCGGTGAAAGAGCTGATGGAGAAGGGACTGGTGGAGCGCGGCGAAGAGGGATTGCAGATCCGCGATCTGGCGGGGCTCAAGGCCTTTCTGGAGCAGCCATAAGTCGCAGGCCTCAGTTGCCGACTGAGCAGCAACAAGCGGAACAGCAACAAAAAAGAGGGGCGGTTTATACCGCCCCTCTTGCTGTTTACTCCCCCGCTCAGGCGAGACAGGGCTGAGGCCGGGCCATGCGCAGCGAGGCTACCAGCATGGCGAGGATCACGGCGTAGATAAGCGGGATGGCGTACATCACCGCCTGCAGGCCGATCACCTGCTCGAACAGGGCGCTGATGGCCGGGCTGAACATGGCCCCCGCGCTGCCGCTGATGAGAATATAGGAGACGTTCTTGCTCGATGCCTGGCGCACAAACGACACCCCGTAGGCGATAAAGGCGTTGTAGAGCGCGGCGCAGACAAAGCCGTAACCGTAGGTGAGGTATGGCAGCTGGCTCAGGTTGTCGGTGGTGACGATAAGCGCCGTCATCCCCATCGCCAGAGTGATGATCACCAACAGGAAGGTGCGGATCGCAATGCGGGTCACGATGGCGGTCGACACCAGCGCGCCGAGCAGGGCCGCCGTCCAGTACTGGGTGATGATGTTGCCCGCCTCCTCGAAGGGGATGCCGAACTTGTTCTTCACGAACATGGGCGCCCAAGTGAGGAAGGTGTAGAGCGCCAGCATGCCCAGAAAAAGCCCCAGCCCACCGCTGATGATGCCAAGGTTCCACTCCGAGTGCTCGTTGCCGGCGCTCTCGCCGCCCGCCTCACAGCTGCGGAAGTTGGTCAGCACCGCCACCAGCATGGTCGCCAGTGCCACCACGCCCACCGCCAGATAGCTCCAGCTCCACGCCATGGCGTGAGTGAGCGTATAGGTGGTGACAAGCGGGAAGACCACCCCGGCCACGTTGAAGGTGGCATCCTGCACCACCAGCATGGTGCTCTGCATCCGCGCCTGCCAGACGCTCACCACTAGAGTCCCCGCAATGCAGAGTCCCACCCCACCGCACAGGCCAATCACCGTCATGGCCGCCATCACCACATAGAGCGAGCCGGTCAGATGAAGCGAAGCCGCCGCCAGCGCGATCAGGCCGTAGCAGAGCAGCGTCATCCGCTTGAGGCCCACCTTCTCGATGAGGAAGAAGGCGGCAATGGTGCCCGCCAGCGCCCCGCCGTTGAGCAGGGAGAAGATGGAGGCCACCTGATTGACGTCGGCGCCGAACTTGGCGGCGATGGGGTCGATCAGCATGCCGAACTGGGTCGCAAAACCGGCCATCACGAAGTTGGCCAGGAAGCTGATGGCAGTGAGGGAGAGCTTATTGTTCATATTGGATCTCTCTTGGGGTCAGGGTGCGTGCAGGGTTGGGCGGGCCGCGGCGCTTACAGCGCGGTGTGCAGCGCCAGCTCGATCATCTGGTTGAAGGAGAGTTGCCGCTCCTCGGCAGTGGTCTCTTCACCGGTCAGGCAGTGGTCGGAGACGGTCAGGATGGCGAGCGCCTCGATCCCCTGCTGATGGGCCAGCCCGTAGAGACCGGCCACCTCCATGTCGATGCCGAGCACGCCGAACTTCTCCAGCGCCGGAATGAGGTTTTCATCCGGATCGTAATAGAGGTCGCCGGTGAAGATATTGCCCACCTTGACCGGAATGCCCTTCTCCTGCGCCTGGGTGTACGCCTTGTGCAGCAGGGCAAAGTCGGCCGAGGTCGCCATCTGGTAACCGGCGCTGCGCTTGGCATTGGTCGGGGAATCTGTGCCCGCCGCCTGCGCCAGAATGACGTCGCGCATCTGCACGTGGCGCTGGGTCGCTCCCAGACTGCCGATGCGGATGATCCGCTTGACCCCGAAGTCGTTCACCAGCTCGTGGGCGTAGAGCACCATGGAGGGGATCCCCATGCCGTGGCCCATCACCGAGATACGCTGGCCGTTGTAATAGCCGGTGTAGCCCAGCATATTGCGCACATTGGTCACCTCGCGTGCATTGGTCAGAAAGGTCTCGGCGATATAGCGGGCCCGCAGCGGGTCCCCCGGCATAATGACGGTCTCGGCGAAATCGCCCGGGTTGGCATTGATATGAGCGGTCATGGTTGTTGTGCTCCAGTTTGACTCGTTTTATTGTTTTGATGTGGCCATCCTAGCCGCCACCCCACCTCCCCTTGCAGGACAAAAGTCCTGTTGTCCCGATCGAGATCCCAGTTCCGGTAACTTGTTGTCTGCTACATCGCATACCGCATGCTTTTCGACGTTGCTTGCCAAGGCTTGCCCATCACAGCCACCCGCCATTCCCGACCTACCGGTGTAAAAAAGCGGGAGGGCAACGCCCCTCCCGCTCGGTAGGCCCTGCGAATGACGCTACAGGCCGACGGCATTGTTCACTCTGCCGGTTGACACGCAATGCCAGCCATGGGCTGGCTAGCTCAAATCATGCAGTGCCTTGCCAAGGGGCGGCGTGAGGCGCAGATCCGAAAAACGCACCACCAACCCCTGTCGCTCGGGGGTGCAGCACATCACTCCGATAAAGCAGCGCTCGCCTGGCGGGAACGGAGCGAGCCGCAGCAGTGGCCACACCTCGCCATCGGTGGAGTATTGCAGACGCAGACAATCGGCCAGCCGGGTCAGGCGCAGCCAGAAACGGCGCGGATTGCCGCTGAAAATACCGGTGGCCCAGTCAGATCGCAGATTGGTGAGCACGCTGCCGATCATCGGTTGGGCATCGTTGTACTCTATCCCCGCTTTGAGCCAGTGCGCCTCGTCTTGCAGCAACATCAACCCCGCCTGATCGTAGAGGGTGGTGAACTCCCCTTCGACACAGACCTGAAAGGTAAATTCACCCTCGACCTCACAGCCATAGAGATGCCCACTGTGGCGCTCGAAACCATACCAGGTGCTGCGCCAAAAATCGGTCTGCTTGTCCGTTACCACCAGCAAGCCGTCGCTTGTTTTGTGCCATTCGGCCGGTTCATTGAGCCAGCACCATTCAAGCCCTTCCCTCATCCTCTTTTGCTCCTGTTCTCGCCATGTTTCCCGTTGTCACCGGCCCATAACACTCGGGCGCGCTCATACTATCGCTGGCCATTCGGCCACGAGCCCCAGCTGCGAGCGGCCAACCAAAGGGACTCCATTGTGTCGCCATCATGACTGGCGAGCAAGCCGTTGGGGCCAACCTTGCAACCGATAGGCGATCGGGCAAGTAAAAGGGGGCCCCTATTGCACGACGATAAGACATCTCGATATGGGCTCGAGTCGACTAACAGGTGGTCGATAGAGGGGACGCTTCAAGCCAGCCAACATCAGATGGCATATCAGGCATCACACGAAACGAAAAAGCCCAAGCAATCTAATTGCTTGGGCTTGGTATGTGGCGGAGAGACAGGGATTCGAACCCTGGGTGGCATTGCTGCCACAATTGATTTCGAGTCAATCCCGTTCGGCCACTCCGGCATCTCTCC
>NZ_JAAKNE010000142.1:0-9597 GCF_049170755.1 Aeromonas sp. 604176 | reverse complement strand
TCTGGTCAAGAATCCCGAGATCCTGGTCGAGATGTCCAATGCCCTGCGTGCCAAGCAGGAGAGCCAGCAGGCCGAGAGTGACAAGGCGCTGATCAAGGCTCACTCCAAGCAGCTTTATGCCAATCAGGATCCCGAGATGGGGAATCCGAAGGCGTCGCTGACCATTGTAGAGTTTTTCGATTACAACTGCGGTTACTGCAAGCGGGCCCATCCGCTGGTCAAGCAGCTGATGGCGGAAGACAAAGACATCCGGTACATCTACAAGCAGTTCCCCATTCTGAGCGAGTCCTCCTACTTCGCAGCCCGTGCTGCGTTGGCGGTCCAGCTGGGTCAGCCTGACAAATACCAGGCGTTCCACGAGAAGCTCTATAGCCATCAGGGCCCGCTCGCTGATGAAGCACAGGTCAAGCAGTTGGCAGTGGCGGCCGGTGTGGACTGGAGCAAGGTGGAAGCCAAGATCAAGGATGGCAGCATTGACCAGAACCTCGGTACCAACCGTGCGCTGGCGGAAGCGCTCGGTATCTCCGGTACCCCGGCCTTCATCATCGGTGATCAGATCCTGCGCGGTGCTCCCCGTGATCTGGCCAGCCTGAAGGGGTTTATCAAGGACGTGCGTGCCGGCAAGAGCATTCAATAAGCTGTTGTCCTGGTCGAGGCCCCTGCGCCCCGGCCAGATACAGAAAGAGGGTCGGTATCACTACCGGCCCTCTTTTTTATTATGTCCTTTGGCACAAGTGGTCGTCGCGAAAGGACCATAACAACGTGCTCAGGACCCGGCCTGTTGGCCTCAGTAACAAGTATTAGCAGAGTCGTTCGGAGTCTATTGATAAATATTTCGCCTCGCAGAGGTGTGTCGTGAGCATTGCTTAATTCCGGTCAAGATTTTTTCTGCTGCTTGCCTTAGAATCGCCGCCCGTTGCAGGAGAAACCCCTATGTTAGTTGATATTTTACGGCTGGTTTTTATAGCCGGAGGCCTCGTATTCATCTTTATGCTGGTGCAAGCCTGCTGGCGGAAGAAGCAGAGTGGATCCTTTGAGGCGACCCCCTTCTGGCCGGTGGCGTTGATCGGTGGGGTTGCCAACTTCCTCGATACCCTAGGGGTGGGCAGCTTTGCGGTAAAGACCGCCTGCTACAAGCAGTTCAAGCTGATCGATGACCGGGTGCTGCCGGGTACCCTCAATGGGCAGTGTGTGCTGCCGACCGTGACTCAGTCGCTGATCTTCGTCGGCGCAGTAGCAGTGGAACCGCTGACGCTGATCAGCATGATGATGGCCGCCGCCGCAGGCGCAGCTTGGGGGGCTCGCCATGTGGCCTCATTTGATCGGCAGACCATCCGGTTGGTGATGGCTATCTCCTTACTGATCGTCGCAGGGCTTATCTTTGCCGGTCTGCTGGGTCTTTTCCCCGTTGGTGGAGATGCGATGGGGCTCAGCGGCTACCAGTTGGCGATCGCCTTGCTCGGCAACTTCATCTTCGGAGTGTTGATGAATGTCGGTATCGGCCTGTTTGCCCCCTGCATGACACTGGTTTATCTGCTGGGGATGAATCCGCTGGCGGCGTTTCCCATCATGATGGGCTCCACCGCCGTGCTTAGCGTTTTCTCCGCAGGCACCTTTATCCGCAAAGGGGCGTTTGATGCCAAAGCCGTGCTGGCGGTGGCCATCTTCGGCCCCATCGGTGTGGTGCTGGCCGCCATGCTGGTCAAATCCATGGATATGGAGATGCTGAAGTGGCTGGTTGCCTTTATCGTCATTTATACCTCCTGGACCATGTACGCCTCCTGGCGGGCGGCGCGTCGCTCCCCTGTGCAACTGGCGGTGGAGAGCGTAGGCTAGCCTGTACCAGTGCCGCTTCGGCCTTGGCCCCCAGAAAAACATAGAGGCCAAGCGCCAGCAGCAAACCCACCGCACACCCCATCACTCCGACCGCTGGCCAGAGCAGCTCGCTCTGGCCGAGCGAGCCTTTGAACAGCAGCAATAGCCCCTCGATGGAGACCGCGATCAGAATGGCAGCGATAAAGCGGGTGATGGTGCGGCGAATGGCGCTGTGGCGGAAGATATCCTTATGCAGCAGTACCTCCTCTTCCAGAATGGTCTTGCCCAGATCGAACACCGCCAGTGCCAGCGTCAGGAAGATGATGGCGCTAAAGGCGCCGAGCTGGTTCTGCTGCTCGCCGCACAATAGCTGGTAGAGCTGCTCCAGCCCGTGCCAGATCAGGGTAGCGACGATGAGAAACAGCGCCATGCTGAGCACTACATAGACCGCCTTGAACCAGGGCATGGCGCGGCGGCGCTCCCTGTCCCCCATCAACCAGCCAATCAGCTGATTCAGACAGACGGTGATCTCCCGTCCTTGCCCCTGCACGATAAGGTGCAACCGGTTATGGGCGGCCGGTGCCGCAGGCTGGATGCACATCGGCCCCTGATAGTGGTCAATGCTGACGACAAAGGGATACCCCTTGAGCGAGACAAGGGGGGCGCTGAGCAGCCCCTGCAGTAGCGGGGTCAACTCCTCCTGATACTCCTGATAGCGCCGCAGCACATCGATGGGGCTCATCTCTGCCATATGGACCTCGGTGACGTGGGCTCTTGTGGTGAATGTGCAAATAGTGTGCCTGCTTTATGACAGGGATGGCAGGGCAAGTTGCACCAGAGGATGACAAATTGGTGAGTGACGAAGAGGGAATGCACCAGAAATGGGCGTATCGATGCCCTGTCTGGTGATGAAGGCACTGCAATAGAAAAGGGCCCATGACGGGCCCTTTGCGACAACCAGCGGCGATTTAGCCAGCCAGCTTGGCGAAGCTGCGCTCTGCGGCAGCCAGGGTATGTTCGATCTCCTTGTCGCCGTGAGCCAATGACAGGAAGCCCGCCTCGTAGGCGCT
The DNA here is from genome assembly GCF_049170755.1 of Aeromonas sp. 604176. Taxonomy (NCBI): domain Bacteria; kingdom Pseudomonadati; phylum Pseudomonadota; class Gammaproteobacteria; order Aeromonadales; family Aeromonadaceae; genus Aeromonas; species Aeromonas sp. 604176. The sequence goes on along the minus strand of NZ_JAAKNE010000142.1, from coordinate 6,712 downwards.
CGGCGCCAGATAGACGCCCTCTTCCAGCATGAGATGGTAGAAGCGCTTGAAGCGTTCCATATCGCAGCGAGTGACCTGCTCATAGCGGGTGATTTCGTTCTCTTCGGTGAAGAAGAAGCCGAACATGCCGCCCACATAGTTGATGGCGAGCGGGATACCGTGTTTGGCTGCGGCCGCTTTCAGCCCTTCTGCAACCCGCGCAGTCTTGGCGCTCAGCTGCTCATAGAGACCCGGCTCCAGCAGCAGATCCAGCATGGTCAGACCGGCAGCCATGGCTACCGGGTTACCGGAGAGAGTTCCCGCCTGATAGACAGGGCCGGTCGGGGCGATGTGCTGCATCACCTTCTTCTTGCCGCCGAAGGCGCCAACAGGCATGCCGGCACCGATGATCTTGCCAAGGGTGGTGAGATCCGGGTCGATGTTGTAGTGACCCTGAGCACCACGTAAGGAGACGCGGAAGCCAGTCATCACCTCGTCCAGGATCAGCAGGGCACCGAACTCGTCACAGATGGCGCGCAGCCCTTCCAGGAAGCCGGGGACCGGCGGGATGCAGTTCATGTTGCCTGCGACCGGCTCGACGATGATACAGGCGATCTCGCTGCCGTACTGAGTGAAGGCTTCACGCACCGAATCCAGATCGTTGAACACACAGGTCAGGGTGTGCTTGGCGAAATCAGCCGGTACGCCCGGGCTGTTGGGCTGACCCAGGGTCAGGGCGCCGGAACCGGCCTTGACCAGCAGGGAGTCGGCGTGGCCGTGGTAGCAGCCTTCGAATTTGACGATCTTGTCGCGGCCGGTGTAGCCACGGGCCAGCCGGATGGCGCTCATGGTCGCTTCGGTGCCGGAGTTGACCATCCGCACCTGCTCCATGGAGGGGACGATCTGACGTACTTTCTCGGCCATCAGCACTTCGATCTCGGTCGGCGCGCCGTAGCTCAGCCCTTTTTCCACCGCCTTGATGACGGCGGCCTTGATAGCCGGGTGGTTGTGGCCCAGCAGCATGGGGCCCCAGGAACCGATGTAATCCACATAGGCCTGGCCATCCACGTCATAGAGGTAGGCGCCATCGGCGTGATCGATGAAGCGGGGTGTACCGCCGACCCCATTGAAGGCGCGGACCGGTGAGTTGACGCCACCCGGAATGGTCTGGCGGGCCTGTTCAAACAGCTGATCTGATTTTGACATGGATCATCCTTAATGGGATTTTGGTCGTCACACAAGGGATTGCAGCCGATTGAGACTCGGCAGGCCGGAGCATCAGGAGTATGCTTTGCGCTCTCGCCACCCGGACTCTCGGTCTGCTCCCGTGACAAAAATTTAACGGGCCGACTATAGCAGAAAGCCCCAGCCCTGGGCAGCCGAGCAACGCGCCGGGTGATCCTGATCTCAGCTAGCTGACGATATGGTTTTTCCAAGTTGGTGTAACAAGATGGCGCAACAAGCTCTCTCCTCTGAAGCCGATACCTCTTCGCGGGGGCCGCTTTCCCGCATTATCCGGCAAGACAAGATGCCCTTGCTGGTTCTGCTGCTGGCGGCGCTGGTCGGCACCCTGGCCGGACTGGTGTGCGGCCTGTTCGAATCGGGAGTCCACTGGCTGGCAGAACAACGTATCGCCTTGCTGGCCGACCGTCCCTGGTGGCAGCTCGGTCTGCTTGGCTTTGGCTTCAGCGCCTTGCTGGGATTTGTCGGTTACTTCCTCACTCATACCTTTGCCCCGGAAGCGGGTGGTTCCGGCATTCCCGAGATCGAGGGGGCGATGGACGATCTGCGCCCGGTGCGGTGGTGGCGAGTGTTGCCGGTCAAGTTCTTCGGCGGCATCTGCACCCTGAGTTCCGGCATGGTGCTGGGGCGGGAGGGGCCTTCGGTACAGATCGGCGGCAACCTCGGCAAGATGGTGGCGGATATCTTCCGGTTGCCCAAGGAGCATGGCCACGCCCTGTTGGCAGCCGGTGCGGCGGGCGGTCTGGCGGCAGCCTTCAATGCGCCGCTGGCGGGCATCCTGTTCGTAATGGAGGAGATGCGGCCGCAGTTTCGCTACTCTTTTCTGGCCATCAAGGCGGTGGGGATCTCCGCCATCATGGCGACCCTGATGTTGCAGAACATGAAAGGCCAGGGGGCGGTGATCACTCTGCCCCACTACGATGCGCCCGCCCTCAAGGCACTCTGGCTGTTCCTCTTTATGGGGGCCACCTTCGGGGTGCTCGGTTTTGTCTTCAACAAGCTGGTGCTGGCCTGTCAGGATGGCTATCTGGCGTTGCATCAGAACAAGCGCCACCGTTTCGTGGCCATCGGGATGCTGGTCGCCGGAACGTTTGGTGTGCTGTCGTTGTTTGCCCCCTCGGTGACGGGCGGCGGCACCGAGCTTATTCCTCATCTGATGGGGGATGAGTATGCGATGGCGACCCTGTTCCTCATCTTCTCGGTGCGGCTGGTCGCGACCCTCATCTGCTTCTGCTCCGGTGCCCCGGGCGGGGTGTTTGCGCCAACCCTGGCATTGGGCACCCTGTTTGGTGTGGTGTTTGGCCATCTGTTTCATGCGGCGTTTCCGGAGCTTGGCATCGAGCCCGGCGCCTTTGCCATCGCCGGAATGGGGGCGCTGTTTGCTGCCACCGTGCGTGCCCCCATCACCGGTATCGTGTTGGTCACCGAGATGACCGACAACTATCAGCTGATCCTGCCGATGATGATTACCACGGTCGGGGCGACTCTGGTTGCCCAGTGGCTGGGTGGCCGACCCATCTATTCACAGATCCTGGAGCGAACTTTACGGCTCGCTGCGCGTCAAAAGCGGGGTGATGGCAGCGCCACGGCCAGTTAATTTTTCCCTTTATCGCCTTTGGCCCCAGTCAGGGCGGTATAGTTAAGGGAGAGGCGCTGCCGTAAATGGCGTGATAACGGGATGAGGGGCTATGTCCAATCTATTGAAGTTATTGGTCGTGTTAGCCGTTGGTGGGCTCATCGGTTACTTTGTCGGTAACCGCCAAGAGCTGGCCCAGAGCAGTCTGTTGGTGGTGCAGCAGGAGACGCTGGATCGTCAGGGCAAGGCCATCGGCCAGCTCAAGACAGAGCTGGGGGTGAAAGATACCCAGCTGGCGACCCAGAAAGCGGCCTTCGAGCAGTTGCAGACCACCCTGAAGAGTCAGGAGGCGCAGGTGCAGGAGCTCAAGCGCCAGCTGGCCTTTTTCGAGCGGATCATGCGCCCCACCGGCGAACAGGTGGGGGTGGTGATCGACAACCTGACCCTGCAGGAGACCAGCATTCCCGGTCGTTACCACTACCGTCTCGCCCTGACCCAGCCTGCCAAGAAGCGGGAGCTGTTCCGTGGTCAGGTGCAGATCCGGGTCGAGGGGAGCCTGGCTGACAAGCCGAAGACGCTAACCGGCCGCGATCTCGGGATGAAGGTGAGCGAGTGGCGTTATGCCCTGCGTTATTTCCAGCTGCTGGAAGGGAATTGGCAGTTGCCGGAAGGCTTTGTGCCGGATCGGATCCGTGTCACCATCAACAAGGATGGTAGGCAACCGGCGCAAGAGCTGCTGGTTGAGTGGGGCGAGGTGATCAAGCCGCTGGTCGCCGCACCGCCTGCTCCGGTGCCCGCTGCCGGTTAAACGTGGTGAATACTTGAACTGAATGGTCGGGTATTGGATAATTTCGCGGTTTCCATGTTTGTGGATCTAATGGTTGTGAGGTCAGTAATGAGTGCAGTAGCAGAAGCCCCGCTGCCCATCCAGATGACGGATGCGGCGGCCAACAAGGTGAAGAACCTGATCACCGAGGAAGAGAATCCCGAGCTGAAGCTGCGGGTATACATCACGGGTGGGGGCTGCTCCGGTTTCCAGTATGGCTTTACCTTTGATGAGAAGATCAACGACGGGGACACCGTAGTCGAGAAGAATGGCGTCACCATGGTGATCGATCCCATGAGCCTGCAATATCTGGTAGGCGGCAGTGTGGATTACACCGAGGGTCTGGAAGGTTCACGCTTCACCGTGACCAACCCCAATGCCACCACGACCTGTGGCTGTGGCTCCAGCTTCTCCATCTGATCGGCGTTATCGGTCTGATGAAACGGCTCTCGGCAACGAGGGCTGTTTTTGTTTGTGGTGATCAGTGAGCTCCATCAAACAGCATTTATCTCAAACAACAAAGGCGCCTCGATGGCGCCTTTGTTGTTTGCAGAATGGCTTAGCGGGAGCTTGCCGCCGCGACCAGCGGGATCCGGTTCACTGCCTTGCCCATGTAGGCGAGGATGATGGTCACAATGATGCAGGTGAAGCTCAGCCACATGTAGGGCAGGTAGTCGAGGGTTGCCACCCCCAGAACCCCGGCCATGAAGATGCCGTTGTCGCTCCAGGGCACCATGCCGCAGGTGAGGGTGCCGCCAAACTCGGCGTTGCGAGAGAGGTTCTTGCGCACCAGTCCCAGTCGGTCGTAGTTTTTGGCCATGATCTTGGGGGTCAGGATCAGCGACACATACATGGCTGAGCCAAACACGTTGGCCAGAAACGCGGTGCCGATGGTGTGGCTGGTCAGGCTGCCGACGCTATTGATGCGCTTCTCGAAGGCGCTGGCGATCACTTCCAGAATACCGACCTTCTCCAGCAGGCCGCCAAACCCGAGACCGAAGATGATGACCGCGACCGAGCCCAGCATGGACTCCATGCCGCCGCGCCCGAGAATGTTGTCGATAAAATCGATGCCGGAGGTGATGGCAAACGGACTATAAGCCGAGTGCATTGCCTTGACTGGATCCATGCTCTGGAAGGCGATGGCCCAGATCAGGCCAAGCAGGGCGCCGAAGCTGATCACCGGGAAGGCGGGCTTGCGGTTGGCCAGCAGACCCAGCACCAGCACCACGGGGACTATGGCCAGCGGGGTGATATTGAACTGGTTGTCGAGAGCCTCCATCACCAGATTGACCTGCTCCAGGCTGACATTACCCGAATACTGCATGCCCACCACGGTGAACAGCACGGCGGTGATGACATAGGAGAGCAGGCTGATAGGCAGCATCCCCTTGATATGTTCCACCACGTCGACGTTGGACATGGTCGAAGCCAGCACTACTGAGTCGGAGAGCGGAGAGAGCTTGTCACCGAAATAGACGCCGGAGAGCACGGCACCGGCTACCAGCGGCGCAGGCACGCCGAGACTGTGGCCGATCCCCATCATAGCGATACCGGCGGTGGCGGCAGAGCCCCAGGAGGTGCCGGTGGCCAGCGAGGTCAGGGAGCAGATGATCAGGGTTGCCAGCAGGAAGATGGACGGGTGGATCACCTTGAGGCCGAAGTAGATGATGCTGGGGACTATGCCACCAGCAATCCAGGTGCCGACCAGAGCACCGACGGAGACCAGGATCAGGATTGCCCCCATCCCCTTGGCAACGCCGTCAACGGCTGCCTGTTCCAGGGATTTGTAATCGTGGCCGAGTTTGATGCCAAGCCCCATGATGACGAACCAGGCGATGAACAACGCCAGCTGGATCGGCAGATCGAGCACGCTGGTGAACGAGAATGCCAGGGCCAGGAAAATGGCCAGACAGGCAAATACCTGTGCCATGCCCGGTAGTCGGATGTGGTTTTGTTGGTTTTGCATAGATACTTCCTAAACTCTTGCTCGCCAAGGTCACTCCCTCTCGTCCTGTGGATACATCGATCCCGAGGAGGCAACCCAAAAAGAGGCCGCAATCTACCACAAACCCGGCGGGTTAAAGCCCCATCAAATTGGCAAAAATGCACATTTGATTGAAAAAATCACAAATTAGTTGATCTCATAACCCTTTTTTGAGCGGCCTGTTGACACAAAGGGTCACATACGAAGCTTCCCTGTGACGCCACTTGCATCCCTAGTAGATGAATATGATAATTATTATCAATTGTTGGTTGGGGAGAAAACAATGCGCTGGATATTGCGGGGTATGATGTTGCTGGTGGCGGTGGCCGTACTCGCATGGGGTCAGGATAAAGAGTACGGCACCTGGAGTGCCGGTTTTCTGCTGGCTGCCTGGGTGATGCTGGAGCCCGGATTGCGCCCCGCCTTGATCTTGCTGCCAGTGGCCGGGTTGACCGGTATCGTTACCCTGCTCTGGCAGCAGCCCTGGTTATGAACTTTTGACGGGAGCCTGCTTGATCTTCTGCTGTGCCACCTTGAGCGATTCGACCACCAGCTTCTCCATTTCGGTACGCTTGGCGTCGGTCAGGAAGTAGATCATGTCGACATTGTGGCGAATATAGTGGGCCGGAAGCTGGTTGAGGGTAAGGCAGCAGAGGTCGGCCATCTGATCGCTGTTGAGCTTTTGCTGCAGCCCCTGTTTCTCAATCTCCTTGAGCACCAGATGTTCGTAAAAGTTGTGAATGTCGGTATCCAGTATCATATGGGTTCCTTGGCATGACGATGAGCGGGGAGTCGTCAAAAGCATAGCCATAACAAGGAGTAAAAACAAAAGGCCCATCACTTTCGTGATGGGCCTTTTGCGTAATGAATGGTGCGAAGAGAGGGACTCGAACCCTCACATCCGTGGGACACTAACACCTGAAGCTAGCGCGTCTACCAATTCCGCCACCTTCGCACACTGATTTTCTCCAGCTGGTTTTTAAATGCGGTTGGAGCGCATTGCTCTGTTTTTACATGTCAGAAGCATGGTGCGAAGAGAGGGACTCGAACCCTCACACCCGGGGGGCACTAACACCTGAAGCTAGCGCGTCTACCAATTCCG
>NZ_JAAKNE010000141.1:0-9769 GCF_049170755.1 Aeromonas sp. 604176 | reverse complement strand
ACCGATTTCGTTTTAGGGAGCCAATGGCTCCCTTTCGTTTTGAGGAACCGAGGAAAATCATCATGATGAATATTGTCGTTGTAGGCGGCGGCGCCGGTGGCCTGGAGCTTGCTACCAGTCTGGGTCGCAAGCTTGGCAAAAAGAACAAGGCCAAGATCACTCTGGTCGATCGCAACCGCACCCACCTGTGGAAACCCTTGCTGCACGAAGTAGCCACTGGATCCATGGATGCGGGCATCGATGCCCTGAGCTACCAGTCTCACGCCAAGAACCACGGTTTCGACTTCCAGCTCGGCACCCTGACCGACATCAAGCGCGACGAGAAACGCATCGTGCTGGCCCCGATCCACGACGACAATGGCGACATCGTGGTCAACGAGCGCGAGCTGCCCTACGACTATCTGGTGATGGCCATCGGTTCTGTCTCCAATGACTTCAACACCAAGGGCATCAAGGATAACTGTATTTTCCTCGATAGCCCCTCCCAAGCGCACCGCTTCCACAACAGCATGATGAACCGCTTCCTGCAGTTCGCCACCGAATATAAGCCGGGCGACAAGGTGAAGATTGCCATCGTTGGCGGCGGCGCCACCGGCGTCGAGCTCTCTGCCGAGCTCTACAACGCGGTCGAGCAGCTCTATGCCTACGGCTTCAAGAACCTCACCACCGACAGTCTGAAGGTGACGCTGGTGGAAGCGGGCCCGCGCATTCTGCCGGCTCTGCCGGAGCGCATCAGCGGCGCCGCCCATCAGGAGCTGGTCAAGCTGGGTGTGGACGTGCGTACCGCCACCATGATCACCGAGGCGACCGCCGATGGTCTGCACACCAAGGATGGCGAGCTGATTGAAGCTGACCTGATGGTGTGGGCGGCCGGTATCAAGGCGCCTGACTTTATGAAGGATATCGCCGGTCTTGAGACCAACCGTATCAACCAGCTGGTGGTGAAAGAGACTCTGCAGACCACCCGTGACGAGAACATCTTCGTTATCGGTGACTGCGCCGCCTGCCCGCAGCCGGATGGCAAGTTCGTGCCGCCGCGCGCCCAGTCTGCCCACCAGATGGCCAGCCAGGCATTCAAGAACATTCTGGCCAAGATGAACGGCGGCGAGATGAAGCCCTACCTCTACCACGACCACGGTTCGCTGGTCTCCCTCAGCCGCTTCTCCACCGTGGGCAGCCTGATGGGTAACCTGATGCGCGGATCCATGATGGTGGAAGGCTACATCGCCCGTCTGGTTTACATCTCCCTCTACCGGATGCATCAGATCGCCCTGCACGGCTACGTCAAGACCGGCCTCATCATGCTGGTGGGTCGCATCAACCGGGTACTGCGCCCGACCCTGAAGCTGCACTAAGCCGGGATTTGGCACCATGTTGAATACCAAAAGGAGAGGCGATGGCCTCTCCTTTTTTATGGGCGCAGATCAGGAAAGAGAGCGTTACTTGCCCAGATAGGTGCGGTCGAAGAAGGTATTGACCCAGTGAGGGCGGTAGATGGCCAGCACCGTCATCGCCATGCCGTTGAGCAGGGCTTCGGGGAACAGCAGCAGTGGCCAGATGGAGAGGTAATCCGCCGTGATGGTGTGCCAGGGGTAGCTGTGACTCAGCCCCATCAGCAACGCACTGGCTACCACCTTGACCGAGATGGTGAGGGCGCCGCCGAGAAAGGCGGCCACGAAGATATAGACAAAGAGATGGCGTGGCAGCCAGGCCCAGCTGGCCAGAAACAGCAGCCAGCTGGTGGCCACCGGCAGGGCGATGCCCACCAGTGCCTGCCAGCCAAAATCGGCCATATTGGTGACACCGAAGTAACCGAGCACCAGCAGGGTCAGACAGGGGGCGAGCAGTGCCAGCCGCCAGCCCAGCAGCAGGGTGAGGGTGGTGAGCCCGAGAAAATGGACCTCCAGCCCCTCATGCAGACCGGCCCTTAGATACCAGAGCGGCACCAGCGCGATGGCACTCCCCAGCAACAGGTGCTGATAGAGGGGGTTGTCATGGAGGGTCTGCCACAGGGAGCTGCGCAGGCTGAACGCCAGCAGTACCAGCCAGATCAGGAGGGCGGCGAGTTGTCCTTCACTCATCTTGTCGTCCATTCATGCAGTAAAGTCAGGGTGGCCTTCCCGACCGCCCCATAGCAGAGCAGGCTGACGAATCAGCCTGCTTTTACCATCAATATTTGACGTTGTTGTGGTACTTGCCGAGGATGCCCTTGACCCGTTCCATGGTCTCCTTGCTGGGGGGCTTGATCCCGCTCAGCTCGTACGGGTCGCCCAGCACATCCCACTTGTGTTTGCCGAGCTCATGGTAGGGGAGCAGCTCCACCTTCTCCACGCTCTCGCCCAGCTCGGCGATAAACTGGCCCAGCCCTTCGGCGCTCTCGTCGTCGTCGCTCCAGGTCGGCACCACCACGTAGCGGATCCACATGGTCTTGCCTTTGGCCGCCAGATAGCGGGCAAACTCCAGGGTATATCTGTTGCTGACGTGGGTCAGCGGAATGTGTTTCTCGTCATTGATCTGTTTGATATCGAGCAGCACCAGATCGGTCTGGTCGAGCAGCTTGTCCACCTGTTCGTCGAGATGACGGACGAAGCCGTTGGTGTCGAGACAGGTGTGGATCCCTTTCTCTTTGCAGGCGGTAAAGAGTTCGGTAATGAAGGCCGGTTGCAGCATGGCTTCACCGCCGGACGCTGTCACGCCACCGCCGGAGGCATTCATGAAGTGGCGATAGCTGGTGATGTCACTCATCAACTCCGGTACGGTCACTTCGCGGCCACCTTCGGTATCCCAGGTATCGCGATTGTGGCAGTACTTGCAGCGCATCAGGCAGCCTTGCATGAATACGATAAAGCGTATTCCCGGGCCATCGACAGTGCCGCAGGTTTCGACCGAATGGATCCGGCCAACGGTGCCGTGAGCTCCGGCTGGCTGGCTGATTTCAACGGCAGGGATCCGATTAATGACAGACATAAACAACTCCAACGATTCGAGCAGGCCGTTATTTTATTACATAAACCCCTATTGATCCTACACCTTTAGTCCGCCGCCCGGCTGCCAAGCAGCTGCTCCAGCCCCTTGACGGTGAGCGGCCGACTGGTGAGATACCCTTGATAATGCTGGCATCCCAGTGCTTTGAGGATGGCCAGCTGCGCCTCCTCTTCCACCCCTTCGGCAGTGACGGTAAAGCGGAATACCTGGGCCAGATCGAGGATAGCCTTGACGATAGCCCTGTCCTGTTCGCTGTGCACCAGGGTCTGAATGAAGCTTCTGTCCAGTTTCACCTCGTCGGCGGGCAGATCCCGCAGGTAAGCCAGCGACGAGTAGCCGGTGCCGAAGTCGTCGATGGAGATGAGGATGCCGAGCTCCTTGAGCTGGCGCATTCTGGCAATACTCTCCTGCCGATTCTCCAAGACTACCGATTCGGTTACCTCCAGCAGCAGGCGGGAAGGGGGCACACCGGTGTCGCGCAGAATGTACTCCACTTGTTGTACGAAGCCCTGGGTGTGGAACTGGCGGGCACTGACGTTGACCGACAGATGGGGGATCTGCAGGCCACGGTTGAGCCAGAAGCTGTACTGGGCGCAGGCGGTCTTCATCACCCAGTAGCCGATCTCGAGGATCAGGCTGGTCTCTTCGGCGATGGGAATAAACTCCCCGGGTGGCACCATGGTGCCGTCGCTGCGCTGCCAGCGCAGCAGCGCCTCGATACCCGACAGTGAACCATTGTCGACCCGGTATTGTGGTTGATAATGCAGCTGCAGCTCGTGATGACGCAGGGCATCGCGCAGCTCATTGGTAAGGGTCAGGCGGTTCTTCTCCTGCTGGGCCATTGCCTCGGTAAAGAAGACGTAGTGGCCCTGACCGGCCCGCTTGGCCATGTGGGTGGCGGTGTCGGCCTGTTGCATCAGGGTGAGGTGATCCATTCCGTTACCGGAAAAGAGACTGATCCCCACCGAAGCGCTGCAGTGCAGCTTGTGATCGCCGATGTCGAACGGGGTGCGAAACAGCCCCATCAGCTCGCGGGCGAAGTGCTCTGCCAGTATTTTGGCTGTGACTTCCCCTTGTCCGAGCTGGGTAAAGAGCAGGGCAAATTCATCCCCAGAGATGCGCGCTTGTACCAGATTGTCCTGGGGCAGATCCCTGAAACGCTGTACCACGGCCTGCAGCAGTAGATCGCCGCAGGCGTGGCCGAGAGAGTCGTTGATCGACTTGAAGTTGTCCAGATCCACCAGCAGCAGGGCGCCCCATTGGCTGTTTGGCTCGCTCAGGGTCTGCTGCAGAATATGGTTGAGACTGCGTCGGTTGTGCAGGCCACAGAGATCGTCGTAATAGGCGAGCTGCTCGATGTGTCTGGCTGCTTCCTTCTCCCGGGTGATGTCGTAGAAGCTGCAGATAAAGTGGCTCAGTTCTCCCTGCTCATCCTTGACACCGTTCACCATCAAGCGCACCGGAAAGAGGTGCCCATCCTTGTGCAGACAGCGCTCTTCCCCGAGCCAGAACGCCTGCTCGTTGACGGCGCGACTGACATCCTCCTTGAGGTGATCACCGAAGTAGGTGGGGCGCAGCTTGCGAATGGAGTGGCCGAGCAGCTCTACCTCGCCAAAGCCGGTGATCCGGCTGAAGGAGTGGTTGACCTTGAGGATGATGCCGTTGTGATCCATCACGATCAGTCCATCGTGGGTATTGAAGGCCACTTCCGCCAGCCGCAGGGCGTCGTCGGCGGCGAGGCGTTGCAGCTCGATGGCGGCCCGCTCGTGCTGGCTGCTCAACAGAGCCAGCAGGAGCTCGGGCTTTTTCAGCGGAGCGTCGAGCAGCAGGGTGATCTGCCCCATGACGGTACCGTGCTGGTCATGAAGCGGGATACCGATATAAATGTCGGCCTTGAGGGCCAGCAGCCGGGTTGCCTTGGGGTAACGCAGTGCCAGGTTTTCGACATAGATGGCCTGACCGTGCTGGAACAGCTCCAAAGCGGGACCTTGCTCTAGCTGGATGGGTTTGAGGGTGGAGAAGAGCTCCCCGTTAAATACGCAGCGGGGAATGATCCAGAGCTCCTGACCGCGGGGCTGGAACTCGCCGAGCCAGCCGGCGCGGGCACCACTAAGGCTCATGGCCCAGCGGATCAGCGTCTTGCAGTAACTCATACCGGTCAGTTGGCTTAGCTCGGCAGGCAAACTTGCTTCCCCCTCCTGCTCTTCGCACTGTGGTTGCCAGTGACCGAGCAGTTGGGCGCTGTTGCGCACCAGTTGCAACATCTCCTCGCTAAGGGGGGTGGGATCGAGATACTCCAGACTCAGCACCCCGAACAGCTTGTCCTGCTCCAGCAGGGCACCATCGAGGCGTGAGCGCACACCGGCACTGGTCAGATAGAGGTGATTGCTCAGCATTGGCTGGTGGGCCGCCTCCGAGAAACTCAACGCTTTGCGGGTGCGCAGGGCGCGGATATAGCGGCTGTCGCCGCGGATCGGATAAATGCTCTCTATGCCCAGGGTAAATACGGGGGTGAGCTGCTCGCTGCCGAGATCACCGTTGGCCTGATAGTGCCAGAGAATGAGCCGATCGGCCCCGAGACACTCTTTGAGGGTCTCAAGCAGGAGCGCATACTGTTGCTGGCTTGCCATCTGGCTGAGGCGCGGCAGTTGCAATGCCAGATCGGCGATGGGCTCCTGGCGAAGGTTCTGCAGACAGATGAGCCAGAAGCCATCCTGCTCGTGAGCGAGGGCGATATGCCACAACTGGCTGGCAAAGCGCACTGTGATCTTGCCGCCATGGCCGTTGGCCAGCAGTTGTTCGATGGGCAGGCGCAGGGCATCGGGTAGCTGGGCAGGCCAGGGGGCACGCGGTTCGTCGAGCCAGTAGAGCGGGGTTTGCATCACGTCGGTCAGGGCGACCAGCCGTTGACTGCGCAGATCCAGACGGAAAAAGAGCGGCGTCTGGAGGGCAGGAGGAAGATGACTGAGTGCGGTAGACGACATGAACAAACAACATCCTGTTAAGCAACCGTCGGGATTGCAAGAATACTGCAAAATGGTGTGAAACAAAATTTCATTGAATTCTAAATTAGAAAAGTCTAATTTATTGCCCATTATCATGTATGAGGAGTCTTGCAGATGAAACGGATCCTGATTATCGGTGGTGTCGCGGGGGGCGCATCGGCGGCGGCTCGCGCTCGTCGTTTGAGTGAAGAGGCAGAGATCGTGATGTTCGAGCGGGGCGAGTTTGTCAGCTTCGCCAACTGCGGTCTGCCCTATCACATCGGGGGCGATATCCCCGACCGGGATGCCTTGCTGCTGCAGACTCCCCAGAGTTTCAAGCGCCGTTTCAACGTCGATGTGCGGGTCTTCCACGATGTGATTGAGATCGACAAGGCGGGCAAGACCTTGCTGGTGCGCAACCTGCAAACCGGTGAAGAGCAGCGCGAGCATTACGATGTGCTGCTGCTGAGCCCGGGCGCCGCGCCGATCCGTCCTCCCTTCCCCGGTATCGACAGCCCCCATGTTTATACCCTGCGCAATATCCCCGACATGGATCGCATTCTGGCGGCCCTGCACCACGATCAGCCGCGCCACGTCACTGTGGTGGGCGGCGGTTTTATCGGGCTGGAGATGATGGAGGCGCTGCACCAGCGCAAGCTGGATGTCACCCTGCTGGAGCTGGCCGATCAGGTGATGGCTCCGGTGGACAAGGAGATGGCCAACATGCTCCATGCCCGCATCCGGGAAGAGGGGATCGACCTGCGCCTGCGCACCGGCCTCACCGCCATCGAGAGTCTGGATCTGCCTGCCGAGAAGACCTCCGCCGTACCGACCGCCAAAAGCGGTGGCCTGCGCCTGACCCTCAATGACGGTTCCCATCTTGATACCGGTCTCTTGATCCTCGCCATCGGCGTCAAGCCGGAAACCCTGCTCGCCGCCAAGGCGGGGCTGGAGCTGGGCCCACGGGGCGGCATCAAGGTGGATGCCGGGATGCGTACCTCGGATCCCTTCATCTACGCGGTGGGGGATGCGGTGGAAGAGATTGACTTCGTCACAGGCGAATCTGTGCTGATCCCGCTGGCGGGCCCCGCCAACCGGCAGGGGCGCATCGCCGCCGACAACATGCTGGGCCGAAGCGAAACCTACAAGAAGACCCAAGGCACCGCCATCTGCAAGCTGTTCGATCTGGCGGTGGCCAGCACCGGCCTCAACGAGAAGCGACTGGTGCAACTGGGATTGCCGTTCGAGAAGGTTTATGTCCACCCGGGCAGCCACGCCGGTTACTACCCGGGTGCCCATCCGGTCAGCCTCAAGCTGCTGTTTGCCCCGGATGGCAAGATTTACGGTGCCCAGGCCATCGGCAAGGATGGCATCGACAAGCGCATCGACGTGCTGGCAGTGGCCCAACGCGCCGGTCTCACCGTGTTTGACCTGCAGGATCTGGAGCTCACCTATGCGCCGCCGTTCGGCTCAGCCAAGGATGTGATCAACATGGCGGGCTTTGTGGCAAGCAACCACCTGAAGGGGGACACCCTGCTCTGCCACGTGGCCGAGGTGCAGGCTCGTAACCCCCATCAGCTGGTGGTGGATGTGCGCAATGGCCCGGAGCTCGACAAGCTGGGCCGCATTCCGGGGGCACTGCATATCCCCCTCGACGAGTTGCGTGGTCGCCTCCATGAGTTGCCCAAAGAGAAAGAGCTGCTGATCAGCTGTCAGGTCGGGCTGCGCGGCCATGTCGCCTGCCGCCTGCTGAGCCAACACGGCTTTAAAGTGAAGAATCTCTCCGGCGGCTTTAAAACCTGGCAGATGGCCACCGCCGAGTAACCGTTTTATTTCTGTGCCTGTTTGCCCCTCTCCCTTGTGCGTGCAAGATGAGGGGCTTTTTGTTTCTGCTTTTCGCCCTTCTTGCATTCCCCCTCGTTGCTGCAATATTTCGACACACTTTATTTCCTGTGCCGGACAAAATTAACGTTTTGTTCAGGGGATGGGTGCTATAACCCCTGCCTCGTTCATGATGAACCGTGTAGTAGGGAGAGTGACATGCTGGATATGCTGATGGCCATTTGGCATCAGGATTTTGACGCCCTGGTTCAGATGCAGGCGGTACCCCTGCTGATCAGTTGCCTGATGCTGGTACTGCTGCTGGAGTCCGCATTCGTCTTCCTGCCCCTGCCGGGGGACAGCTTGGTACTGCTGGCCGGTGGGTTGGTTGGCATGGGGGTGTTTGGCCCCGAAGTAACACTTATTTATCTGCCGTTGGCTGCTGGCATAGGTTCTGTGCTCGCCTACTGGCAGGGACGGGCCCTGCAGCGCACCCGCTTTATGGATCATATCGAACGGATGTTGCCTCCCGACAGCCTGCCCAAGGCGACCCGGCTGCTTAAAAAGTACGGTTTTCTGGCGATGTTCTCCTCCCGTTTTATCCCGTTCGTGCGGGTGCTGACTCCCATGCTGATGGGGATTGGCCGCCTGAGCGTGCTGCGGATGTGCGTGGCCAGCTTTGCCAGTGCCTTTATGTGGGCGCTCTGCCTCAGTTTGGTGGGCAAGCTGGCGATGAATACCCCCTTCTTCCTCCACCACAGCGAACTGTTGACCCGGGCCCTGCTGATTACCTCGCTGGTGCTGTTTCTGGCGGCCGTCATGGCCATCCTGTTTCGCTGGTTCAAAGGCGGAGCAAAAAACGAGACCAGCCACGACTAGATGACAACCCTTGCCGCACTGGATCAGTGGGCAAGGGGGTTCTCGTGCTGCAGGGGCGCGGAATTGTGCCCATTCGGGTAATGAGCTTTGTGTCGGGTGAGCAGGATGCCTTATCCTGTTTCCAGCCACGCTGCGTTTGCAGCGCTCCAACTCGGGATGGAACCTATGTGCCTCTTCGACTCTCCCTCTGTTTCTCACCGCTCTACCGCTGAAACCGGCGCTCTGCGCCGCCGCTGGTCAACCCTGCTGCTTTGCGGGGTGGTCGGTTTGCTGTTGGCCGGTTGTGGCCCCGACAAGCCTGTCGCCAATGGGCCGACTATAAAGCCTGCCGCGCAGCAGGAAGCGGGCGCCCCAAGCGCCGTGGTGCAGGCCAATGCCCGCCAATATCGCGATGCGCCGGCACTGGCGCTGGTATTCTCCGGCCCCCTGGCGCCGAAGGTAAACTGGCAGAGCTGGCTCGGGGTCAGTGAGGGGGGCAAGCAGGTGCAGGGGGAGTGGATCTTGGCCGACGATGGTCGCACCCTCTATTTCCCGAACGTCCAGCCCGATAAAAGCTACGAGGTGAGCCTCAAGGCGGGGCTGGGCCCATCCCCCCAGAGCTGGACCCTCAAGACCCGCCCGCTGGAGGCGGGGGCTTCGTTTACCGCCAGCGGCATGGTATTGCCGCTGCGTCAGGAACTTCGCCTGCCCATCAGCGCGGTCAATGTGGATGAGGTCAATATCGACTTCTTTCGGGTCGATGCCGAATATCTGCCCCGTTTTCTGGCGGAATATCGCCCCGGTGCCGGCATGGGTAACTGGGAGCTTGAACAGATCACCCAGCGGGCCAAGCGGGTATTCAGTGGCCGCTATGCATTGGAGCTCGATGCCAACCGGCGCGAGACCCGCCTCATCAATGTGAAGGAGCCGCAGCTGGCCGAGGCTGGCGTCTACTTTGCGGTGATGTCTCCCCTTGGCAACTACGACTGGCGCAAGGAGACCACCTATTTCGCGGTGAGCGACATGGGGCTTAGTGCCCGCCGTTACCGCGATCAGCTGGAGGTGTTCGTCAGCTCCCTGGCCAGCGCCGACCCGCTCAAGGATGTGCAGCTCTCCCTGCT
>NZ_JAAKNE010000140.1:0-9782 GCF_049170755.1 Aeromonas sp. 604176 | reverse complement strand
GCCGGTTTCGAAGGCATCATCTGTGGCGCCAGCGCCATCTACCTGGCCATGGCCACCGTGATCAACGAGCAGTTCGGCCGCACCGTGATGCCGATCGGCGATCACAAGAAAGCCGCCGCCGTACAGCTGAAAGCCGCTGCCTGATAGGCAAGCCACTCAGATTGTAAAAAAGGCACCCTCGGGTGCCTTTTTGCTATCTCGAATAACCATTCAACCGATCGGTTATCAGCTAAGTGACCCGGCGTCCACCTCCCCCGCCAGCAAGCGGGTCACGGGGAAACGTAGGGCGGGATCCTGGCTAAAGAACTGGCTCAGTTGCCGGTATACCGCGGGATAAACCTGCTGCAGCCGCAGCGGATCGGTAAAGAAACATTCGCAGCTAACGGCGAAAAACTCCGCGGGATGTTCAGCCGCATAGGGATCGATAGCGGTTACCTCGTCCCGATCAAGCTGCTGGCACAGCGCATCGAAGGCGCTCTGAAAGGCCTGTTGCCACAGCAGGCTGCTCATCTGCCCCGGCAACGGCGGCGCACCGTCCGCCTCACCACCCAGCATATCGAGTTTGTGGGCCAGCTCGTGGATCACCAGATTAAAGCCGTCCCAGTCGCCATCCTGCTGCAGTTCGCTCCAGGCCAGCACCAGCGGCCCTTGCGGCCAGGATTCGCCAGCGTTCTCCTCTTCAAACTCGCTCACCAGCCCGAACTCATCCTGTACTTCCTGACGCCGGGTCACGGGCTCGGGAATGATGATGATTTCGTGAAAGCCGCGATACCAGTCAAGGCCAAGGTGCAAGATGGGCAACGCCGCCTGCAGCGCCAGCACCGCCTGTTGACGGCGGCTGAGCTCGACCCCGATCAGGCTCAGGGTCTTGCGCTTGAGCAGCTGTTGCCCCAAGCCGATAAGCATTGTCTGCTCGGTGTCGCTGAGCCCTTGCAAGATGGGCACAGCCGCCAGCGCCTGACGCCACAGCGCCAACTCATCCTCACTCATGGGCGTTTGCGGGCGACCACCCAGCCATTTGAACCATCCCAGCACGCCTACTCCTTCTTTTGATGCAAAAAACAGGTTACAACAGTTTGACGAACCGTTTCGGCCGCTCCTGATAATCCTGCGCCAGATAGAAACGGTGGGCCGCCTCGCGCTTGAGGCTACTGGATAGCTCCAGCTGGGCGCAACCTGCGGCCCGCGCTATCGCTTCGGCGCCCTTGAGCAGGGCTGCGCCCACTCCCGCCCCTCTTGCCCCTTCATCGACAACCAGCGCCGAGATCAGGCCCCAAGCTGGTGCAACATGCAGCGGTGCCAGTTTGTGCCACACCAGCACACCGACCACTCTGTCGGCCAGGGAGGCGAGCAGCACAACGCTCGCGGGATCCGGCGCCAACAGGCGCGCCGTCACGTCAGCGCCTTCGGCAGGATACCCCAATTGGCTGAACAGGTGGGCGATGGAGCTCCCGTCGTCTGCCTCAGGGGGACGGATCGTCAAGGTGTCAGGGTCATTTTTCATTGTTGGCCTCATGTTTGCTTTCCATTGTGTTACGCCCGTCACATTGTCCGGCGCAGATCAACAAGGAGGATCTCATCTTTACTCATAGAAAACGCTGCCTGCCATTATCCCCCCACCCTTGTCAATTCACAAATTTGCAACAATGCAACATTTTTCGCTGGGAAGCACCGATACAACTCGATATGTTACAAGCCATGCATGGCGCGTGTTTGCGCCCTGCCAAACCACTCGGAGCCACCCTCGTTTGCTTACCTCAGACTGTTAACAAATGAGCCCCTAACTGTGACAGAGAGCGAGGCCAAGATCTCGCCAAGACAGCGCCACAAACACAACAAAGGAGTTGTTGTACATGAATGAAATCGTCAATGCCATCAATGGTGTAATCTGGAGCCCTGCGCTCATCTACCTGTGTCTGGGGGTCGGTCTTTACTTCTCCCTGCGCACCCGTTTTTTGCAACTGCGTCATATGAAAGAGATGGTGCGCCTGATGTTTGATGGCAAGAGCACCGATGCCGGTGTCTCCTCCTTCCAGGCGCTGGCCATGACCCTGGCAGGTCGCGTGGGTACCGGTAACATCGCCGGTGTGGCCACCGCCATCACCTTCGGTGGCCCGGGCGCCCTGTTCTGGATGTGGATGGTTGCCTTCCTCGGCGCCAGCTCCG
This sequence comes from Aeromonas sp. 604176, assembly GCF_049170755.1. Taxonomy (NCBI): domain Bacteria; kingdom Pseudomonadati; phylum Pseudomonadota; class Gammaproteobacteria; order Aeromonadales; family Aeromonadaceae; genus Aeromonas; species Aeromonas sp. 604176. The sequence continues at coordinate 7,616 of NZ_JAAKNE010000140.1, read as the reverse complement.
CCTTCGTGGAGTCCACTCTGGGTCAAGTTTACAAAGAGAAGATCAACGGTGAATACCGCGGCGGCCCGGCCTTCTATATCGAGAAAGGGCTTGGCATGAAGTGGTACGCCTGGACCTTCGCCATCGCGACCGTATTCGCCTGCGGCGTGCTGCTGCCGGGCGTGCAGGCCAACTCCATCGGTTCAAGCCTGCAGACCGCCTTTAATATCGATCCGAACGTCACAGCCGCCGGTCTGGCGCTGCTGCTCGGCTTTATTATCTTCGGTGGCGTCAAGCGCATCGCCAACTTCGCCAGTACCGTAGTACCCTTTATGGCGCTGGGCTACATCATCGTGGCTTGCGTCATCATCGCCCTCAATATCGGCCAGCTGCCGGGCGTGATCCTGCTGATCTGGAAGAGCGCCTTCGGTCTGGATGCCGGTTTCGGTGCCATTCTGGGTCTGGCCATCATGTGGGGGGTAAAACGCGGGGTCTACTCCAACGAAGCGGGTCAGGGTACCGGGCCGCACGCCTCCTCTGCTGCGGCAGTGAGTCACCCGGCGAAGCAGGGTCTGGTGCAGGCGTTCTCCGTCTATATCGACACCCTGTTCGTCTGCTCCGCCACCGGCTTTATGCTGCTGATCACCGGCCTCTATAACGTACAAGGGCCGGACGGCGCCGCCATCTACACGGGTATTGCCGGTATCGCAGCAGGCCCGGGCTATGTGCAGACCGCCATGGAGAGCATGATGCCGGGCTTTGGCAGCATTTTCGTGGCCATCGCGCTGTTCTTCTTCGCGTTCACCACCATCGTTGCCTACTACTACATCGCCGAAACCAACATCGCCTACATCAACCGCAAGATAAATCGCCCCTGGCTCACCTTCTTGCTGAAGATTGCGCTGATGGCTGCCACTGTCTACGGCACCGTCAAGACGGCAGATCTGGCGTGGGGCATGGGTGATATCGGGGTCGGCCTGATGGCATGGCTCAACATCATCGCCATCCTGCTGCTGCAAAAAACCGCCTTCACCTGTCTGAAGGATTATGAAGCGCAGCAGGCACAAGGGATTGACCCCGTATTCCACCCGGAGAAGCTCGGCATCAAGAACGCCGATTACTGGGTGGGCAAACGCTCCGAAGAGAACTTGGAGCGGGAGAAATCGGGCCATCAGTTCGAGCCGGATCAGGATCGCAAGATCTCCTAAACCGACACGAAATAACCGTTCGATAAAAATGGCAGCCTCGGCTGCCATTTCTTTTTCCTGTCACCTCATCTCAGAGCGGATTGCGGCGCGGCCCGAAGGGCAGGCGCCAGCGAAACAGGCTGTTAAGGGTGGCCCGCCACTGATTGGGTCGCCCCAGGATCTGCTTTTGCAAGCGGGTCTCTTCCTTCAGCATCGCCTCATCGCTGCGGGCCCAGGCCTGACTGTAGAGCTGCTTGATCCCCGCCAGTGCATCCGGCGACTTGGTGATAAGAGTGCGGGCAAACTCCCGCGCCTCCACCAGCGGATCGGCGCAGACCCGACTCACCAGCCCGAGGGATTTGGCCTCGATGGCATCCAGCTCGCGCCCGCTCATGGCCAGCTCCATGGCGGTATCCACTCCCATCAGGTTGCGCATGGTGACGCTACCGCTCATATCGGGAATGATGCCCCACTTGATCTCCATCACCGAGAAGCGGCAATCGGGGGTGCTGAAGCGAAAATCGGCGCCGAGCGCAATCTGCAAGCCACCGCCAAAACAGACTCCCTGGGTCACCGCAATCACCGGCACCGGCAGCTGGTGCCAGCCATAGGCAACCCGCTGGGCCAGATTGGTCGCCTCGTCTGCTTCACGCTTGAGAATATCGAGCGCCGCTACCGGCTGTCTCAGCATGGATTTCACATCCAGCCCGGCGCAGAAGGCTCGCCCCTCGCCATGCAGGATCACCGCCCGCAGCCCCTTGTGCCGGGCGAGCTGCGTCAATGTCTCATCGATGGCGCTGAACATGGCGCGGTCCAGCGCATTGAGTTTATCCCCCCGCGTCAGCATCACTTCGGCAATCCCGTCGTGGATCTCGCACTTGATCCTTGGTTTTTCCATCTCCCTTGTCCTCCCCTTGATCCCTGAAACTGACTCACTGGTCATACCACCACGTTATCAGAGTGTGAACAGGCGGTACAGCTGAGACTAAAGTCGGCTGGTCGCCTCCCCCTCCCTTTGTCACACTGGGAGCTGCATGAGTGCCGCAAGCCAGCAGAGGACGCTGTCATGTCAACCCTGTTCAATTTTGCCAGACCACCGTTCGACCGACTGGATGAGGAGGCGCGCGAGCGGCTCTCCCGCCACCTCTCGCTCTGCTATTTTCGGGCCGGGGATCTGCTGCTCAAGGAGGGGGACGAGCCTCCCGGCCTCTATCTCATCATCAAGGGGGCGGTGGAAGAGTCGGCCCCTCACCATCAGTTTGGTGATTACGGGGTCGATGACCTGTTCGATGTGCGCGCCCAGTTTGACGGCCGCTGCCGCCACCGCTTCACCGCGCTGGAAGATAGCCTCTGCCAACTCATTCCTCGCCACACATTTCTGACGCTCTGTGAGCAGGATCCGCAGTTTGCCAGCTACTTCACCGCCAATCTGGCCGAGCGCCAACGCCAGCAGGAACAACGCGAACAACTGGGGCAGAAGAATCTGGCGGAGTTTATCCTGACACGCATCGAACCGGGCCACCTGCAGGCACCGCTTATCGTCGACAGCAGGCTGTCACTGCTGGCAGCTACCGAAGCCATGGTGAGCCAGGGGACAGATTGTCTGCTCTACCCCGCCCACGACGGTTCGCTCACGCTGGCAACCCGCAAGACCTTGCTCCATGCCCTGACCCTCAAGGGATTGCCGCTGACGGCCCCCCTCTCGGTGCTGACCCCCACGCCGCTCATCGGTCTGCCGCTGGAGAGCTATCTGTTTGATGCCCTGCTGCTGATGACCCGCCATCGCATCAAGCGACTGGTGGTGTGGCGCGGCAACGAAGTGGCGGGGATCCTGCAACTGACCCAGGTGCTGGGGCTCTTCTCGACCCACTCCCACGTGCTGACATTGCGTATCGCCCGCGCCGACAGCCTGCCGGCACTGGAGGCGGTGGCCCGCGAGCAGCAACAATTGACCAGATCGTTGTTTGCCCAGGGGATCCACACCGCCTTTTTGATGAAGCTCATCGCCACCATCAACGAACAGCTTATCGCCAAAGCCTTTGCGCTGGTGATCCCCCCCGAGGTGCAGGATAAGGTCTGCCTGCTGATGCTGGGCTCGGAGGGGCGCGGCGAGCAGATCCTCAAAACCGATCAGGACAACGCCCTGATCCTGCCAGAGGGGCTGGCATGGCCCACCCAGGCAGCCGATCTGGCCGAATTCAGCGCCCTGCTGGAGCGCCTCGGCTACCCGCTGTGCCCCGGGCAGGTAATGGTGAACAATCCGGCCTGGGTAAAAACAGGCGATGAGTGGCAAAGCGCCATTGCCAGCGCCTGCACCACGGCCAGTGAGGAGGAGCTGCTCTGGCTCGCCACCCTGGCCGATGCTCACCCCATCGCGGGGGATCGACAGCTGCATCTGCCTGTTGCCAGAGCGCTGCGCGAGCAGTTGGCGGACAGGCGGGATCTGCTGGCGGAGATGGTGCGACCGGCGGTGGCCTTTCATGCCCCCCTCACTCTGTTTGGCAGGCTGGAGCAGCCACCGGAAGGGCTGGATCTCAAGCGGGGCGGCCTGTTTCCGCTGGTGCACGGTATCCGCATGCTGGCCCTTGAGGCTGGCATTCTGGAGACCTCAACCCTGGGGCGTATCGATGCGCTGGTGGCAGCCGATCGGCTCAGTGCCGACTATGGCAGCAATCTGGCAGAGGCGTTTCGGCTCTTTATCCGGCTGAGGCTGCGCAGCCAGCTCAAGGGGGGCAATAGTCGGGTGCAGACAAGCGAGCTTAGCCACAGCGAGCGGGATCTGTTGCGTCAGGCGCTGCATCAGGTTAAGAAGTTCCAGCAGTGGCTCACCTTGCACTTTCGTCTGAGACAATAGCCATGTTGAGCCGCGTTCGACGCTACTGGTATGGCCGTGCGTTCCGAACTGGCGAGTTCGCGCCGCTCTTTGCCACCCCACCGGAAGATGAACGGATCGCCCTCGATTTCGAGACCACCAGTCTCGATCCCGAGCAGGCCGAGATCGTCTCCATCGGGGCGGTGCGCATTCAGGGCAACCGGCTGCTGACCGGTGAGGCCCTCGCCATCAAGGTACAGCCACCGGCCAGCCTGACCAGCCAATCTGTGGTGATCCACGGTCTGCGCCATCAGGATCTGCAACAGGGAATGGAGCTGGAAGCCGCGCTGCGCCTGCTGCTCGACTATATCGGCCCGCGCGAACTGGTGGGCTATCACCTCGCCTACGATCTGCGTATTCTCAATCTCGCCTGCCAAAAATTGTGGGGATTGACCCTGCCCCAGCGAGGGATCGAGGTGAGCCAGCTTTATCATGACCACCTCTATCGCCGCTACCCCGATGCTGCGATTGACCTCCACTTGAGTGCCATCTGCCGTCACTTGGCGCTGCCCCCCCTGCCCGCCCACGATGCCCTTGCCGATGCCACCACGGCCGCGCTTATCTACCTGCGCCTGACCTGCGGCTCGCCGCTCACTTATCCCAAAGTCTAATTGTCGAGAAATAACATTTAATTCACATTTTGCTTACATGAGCAGATTGCCTGCTCGTCGGGGTTACCCCATCCACCGCTGACACTCATGTCATGGAGAACTGCAATGGAACAGCAAAGCTATCTGAGGATCCAGCAAGATCCCAACTTCCAGGAGCTGGTCGCCAAGCGCCAGCGTTTTGCCTGGGCCCTCTCGGCTCTGATGCTGGGACTCTACCTGGCGTTTATTCTGCTCATCGCCTTTGCCCCCGGTTGGCTGGGCACCCCCTTGAGCGAAGGTTCGACCATTACTCGCGGCATTCCTGTCGGGGTAGGATTGATCCTCTCCTCCTTCGTGTTGACCGGCGTCTATGTCTTTCGCGCCAACGGCGAGTTTGATGAACTGAACCAGAAGATCCTCAAAGGGGTGCAATCATGAAAGGCAAGTTGCTGCTGTTGACCTCACTGGCCTCCTCTCCCCTGCTGGCGGCCGATGCAATCTCTGGCGCCGTGGAGCGTCAGCCCCTTAATGTCGCCGCCATCGTGATGTTTCTGGTGTTTGTGGCCGCTACCCTGTTCATCACCTACTGGGCCTCCAAGCGCAACCGCTCGGCTTCCGACTACTATGCGGCCGGTGGCCGTATCACCGGCTTCCAGAACGGTCTGGCCATCGCCGGTGACTATATGTCCGCCGCCTCCTTCCTCGGGATCTCCGCGCTGGTCTACACCTCCGGCTACGATGGCCTGATTTACTCCATAGGTTTTCTGGTGGGCTGGCCCATCATTCTGTTCCTGATCGCCGAACGGCTGCGCAACCTCGGCAAATACACCTTCGCCGATGTCGCTTCATATCGTCTCAAACAGACTGAAGTGCGCACCCTCTCCGCCTGCGGTTCGCTGGTGGTAGTCGCCCTCTACCTGATCGCCCAGATGGTCGGTGCCGGCAAACTGATCGAGCTGCTGTTTGGCCTGCAATACCATGTGGCCGTGGTGCTGGTTGGTATCCTGATGGTGCTCTACGTGCTGTTTGGCGGCATGCTGGCCACCACCTGGGTGCAGATCATCAAGGCAGTGATGCTGCTCTCCGGTGCTAGCTTCATGGCCATCATGGTCATGAAATCGGTCAACTTCGACATCGGCGCCCTGTTTAGTGAAGCGGTCAAAGTGCACGAGAAAGGCTCCGCCATCATGAGCCCGGGCGGGCTGGTCTCCGACCCCATCTCCGCCATCTCGCTCGGTCTGGCATTGATGTTCGGTACCGCCGGCCTGCCCCATATCCTGATGCGCTTCTTCACCGTGAGCGATGCCAAAGAGGCGCGTAAATCGGTGTTCTACGCCACTGGTTTTATCGGTTACTTCTACATTCTCACCTTCATCATCGGTTTTGGCGCCATCCTGCTGGTAAGCACCAATCCGGCCTTCAAGGATGCCACCGGCGCCCTGCTGGGCGGCACCAACATGGCAGCCGTCCACCTGGCTGATGCAGTGGGTGGAAGTCTGTTCCTCGGCTTCATCTCTGCCGTGGCATTTGCCACTATTTTGGCGGTAGTTGCCGGATTGACCCTGGCCGGTGCCTCTGCGGTCTCCCATGACCTCTATGCCAGCGTGTTGAAGAAGGGCAAGGCCAACGAGACCGATGAACTGCGCGTCTCCAAGATGACGACTCTGGTGCTGGGTGTGGTTGCCATTGGTCTGGGGATCCTGTTCGAGAAGCAGAACATCGCCTTCATGGTCGGTCTGGCCTTCTCCATCGCCGCCAGCTGCAACTTCCCGGTGCTGTTCCTCTCCATGTTCTGGTCACGCCTGACCACCCGTGGCGCCGTCTACGGTGGCTGGCTGGGACTGGCGAGCGCAGTGACCCTGATGATCCTGGGTCCGACCGTGTGGGTGAAAGTGCTGGGCCATGCCCAGGCCATCTTCCCCTACGAATACCCTGCCCTCTTCTCCATGGGGTTGGCCTTCATCGGGATCTGGTTCTTCTCCATCACCGACAGTTCCCAGAACGCCGCCGACGAGCATGCCAAGTTCCTGCCGCAGTTCGTTCGCTCCCAAACCGGGCTGGGGGCCTCTGGCGCAACTTCCCACTAACAGATCAAGTTCATCCTTCCAAGCCGGCTTCAAGCCGGCTTTTTTTATTGCCCATCAATCGGCTGCACGCCCCGCTTGCCCCGATCAAGATCACACTTCTCGCTAAAACTTTCGGGGGATCTGTGCCATAATGCGCGCCATTTGACAGACCAATCGGGACACATACCTTGTTAAGTAGCAACAACATCACCATGCAGTTCGGCGCCAAGCCGCTGTTTGAGAACATCAACGTCAAGTTTGGCGGCGGCAACCGCTATGGCCTTATCGGCGCCAACGGCTGTGGCAAGTCCACCTTTATGAAGATCCTCGGCGGTGATCTGGAGCCCACTGGCGGTAATGTGAGCCTGGACGTCAACGAGCGCATCGGTAAGCTGCGTCAGGATCAGTTCGCCTACGAAGATATGCGCGTACTGGACGTGGTCATGATGGGTCACACCGAGCTGTGGGCGGCCATCGCCGAGCGCGATGCCATCTACGCCAACCTCGAAGCCACCGACGAAGACTATATGAAGGCCGCCGAGCTGGAAGGTCTGGTCGCCGAATATGACGGCTACACCGCTGAAGCGCGTGCAGGCGAGCTGCTGCTGGGTGTCGGCATTCCCCTTGAGCAGCACAGCGGCCCGATGAGCGAAGTGGCGCCGGGCTGGAAACTGCGGGTGCTGCTGGCACAGGCGCTGTTCTCCAACCCCGATATCCTGTTGCTGGACGAACCGACCAACAACCTGGACATCAACACCATTCGCTGGCTGGAGCAGGTGCTCAACGAACGTGAAAGCACCATGATCATCATCTCTCACGACCGTCACTTCCTGAACTCCGTCTGTACCCACATGGCGGATCTGGACTACGGCGAGCTGCGCGTCTACCCGGGCAACTACGACGACTACATGCTGGCCGCCAC
>NZ_JAAKNE010000139.1:0-10007 GCF_049170755.1 Aeromonas sp. 604176 | reverse complement strand
TGGCGTAGAGCATGGAGGGATCCATGTTGCCCTGCAGCGCAACCTTGTCACCGACCCGGCGCTTGGCATCGGCGATGTCGGTGGTCCAGTCCAGACCCAGCGCATCGCAACCGGTGGCGGCGATCTGCTCCAGCCACTGACCGCCGTTCTTGGTGAACAGGGTGACCGGCACGCGGCGACCGTCGTGCTCGCGGATCAGGCCATCGACAATCTTGTGCATGTACTGCAGGGAGAAATCGCGGTAATCGCGAGGGGTGAGCACGCCGCCCCAGGTGTCGAACACCATGACAGCCTGCGCACCCGCCTTGATCTGGGCGTTGAGGTAAGCAATCACGCTGTCGGCCAGCTTGTCGAGCAGCAGGTGCAGGGTTTGCGGCTCCGCGTACATCATCTGCTTGATCTTGGTGAATGCCTTGGAGCTGCCCCCCTCCACCATGTAGGTGGCCAGGGTCCATGGGCTGCCGGAGAAGCCGATGAGCGGCACTTCACCCTTCAGCTCACGGCGGATGGTGCGTACCGCGTTCATCACGTAGCCCAGCTCATCTTCCGGATCCGGGATCGGCAGCGCCTGCACGTCGGCCATGGAGGTGATCGGACGCTCGAAGCGCGGGCCTTCACCCTGCTCGAAGTAGAGACCCAGCCCCATGGCATCGGGCACGGTCAGGATGTCGGAGAAGAGGATGGCAGCATCGAGCGGGTAGCGGCGCAGCGGCTGCAGGGTGACTTCACAGGCCAGCTCGGCATTGCGGCACAGGGACATGAAATCCCCCGCCTGGGCGCGAGTCGCCTTGTATTCCGGCAGATAACGGCCAGCCTGGCGCATCATCCATACCGGCGTCATGTCTACATCCTGACGCAGCAGGGCGCGCAGGTATCGATCGTTCTTCAGCTCTTTCATCCCAGTTCCTGAATTCATATCACGCATAAAATGGCGGTCATAATACCACTTTGCCCACCGGAGCGGACTGCCCAAAACGTGGCAAATGGGTGATCGGTTGCAAAGATGTGAAGGGGCGCAAACCAGAGCGCCCCGTTTTTAAAAAGAGGTGCAAAAAGGTTGGCTAAAAGATAAGCGCCTCGTTACCCCTCGCCAGCCAGTGACAACTCGATCAGCCGCCTGGCAATGGTGCCGTGGGGCGGCAAACGCGGCAGCCGGTCGGCGGCAAAGAAAGCGGCGGCCACCAGTTCGTCATCCTGCACCTTGATCTCGCCGCTCTCGTAGTCGGCGGTAAAGCCCATCATCAGGCTGTGGGGGAAGGGCCAGGGCTGGCTCGCCACATAGCGCACATTGCGCACCCGGATGCCGCTCTCCTCGAACACCTCCCGCGCCACGCACTGCTCAAGATTCTCTCCCGCCTCCACAAAGCCGGCCAGCACGGTATACATGGGATCGTCCGCCTGATAGTGACGGCGATGGGCCGCCAGCAGGATCTCCGGCCCCTTGCGCACCGCCACGATAATGCAAGGTGAAATGCGCGGATAGGCCGTGTGTCCGTGGTGGCACACCTGCGCCCACTCCCCCGCCTTCGGGGTCATGGGGGCGCCGCACTCGCCGCAGAAACGGTGGGTCCGGCGGAAAGTGGCGAGCTGCCAGGCACGGCCCGCGAGACGAAAGCCCTCCTCGTCCCCCGCCACCATCAGCTGGCGCAGGGGGGCCATCATAGTCGTGGCGGCCTCAGCCCCCAGATCCAGCAGATAGCAGGGCAGCCCCTGCCACTCGTCGAAACGCTCGAAATGGGCGTCAGCCAGCGCTGTGGGCAGGCACGCTTTACTTCCTTGTGGCACCTCTCCCTGCTGATCGAGCAGTACCAGATGATCGCCCCCCAGCACGAACCAGCGGGCTTGTTCGGTTAATGACATCAGATAAACACTCTCGTTAAAACAAAACCCTGACCACGGCTGGCCGACCAAGGGGCAAACGCCGCACGAATGGCTCCCATCTTACGACCGGCACGGGTCGCTGACGACCCCGCCGTGGCCGATTGTCCCATTCGTAAAAAACGGATGGTGCAAATAAAGAGGCCGCCCGAAGGCGGCCCGTTGTTATCCGGTATCCCGTATCCGGCCTCTATCGACGCGGATCAGGCATCGCCCATCGCCAGCAGGGAGGCGTTGCCGCCCACTGCAGTGGTGTTGATGGTGCGAGTTTTTTCGGTGACGAAGCGGCTCAGGTAGTGGGGGCCACCCGCCTTGGGGCCGGTGCCGGAGAGCCCCTGGCCGCCGAACGGCTGCACCCCGACCATGGCGCCGATCTGGTTGCGGTTGATGTAGACGTTGCCCACGTTGATGCGGCTCGCCAGCTCCTCCGCGTGGGATTCGTTGCGGCTGTGGATCCCCAGCGTCAGGCCGTAACCAGTGCCGTTGATGTCGCTGATCACCTTGTCCAGATCCCGGGTGGCGTAGCGCACCACGTGCAGGATGGGGCCGAACTGCTCCTTCACCAGCTCGCGGATGGAGCCAATCTCCAGCGCGGTCGGCTGGACGAAGTGTCCCTCCATGGTCGCGGCTGGCATCGGCGCCTGCGCGATCAGGCGAGCACGAGGGATCATGTAGGCGAGGTGGGCATCGAGACCGGCCTTGGCATCGGCATCGATCACCGGGCCGACGTCGGTATTATGCTCGGCCGGGTTGCCCACTTTCAGCTCCTGCATGGCGCCGGTGAGGATCTCCAGCACCCGCTCGGCGATCTCCTCCTGCAGGTAGAGCACACGCAGGGCCGAGCAGCGCTGACCGGCGCTCTGGAAGGCGGCGCTCACCACGTCGCGTACCACCTGCTCCGGCAGGGCGGTGGAGTCGACGATCATGGCGTTCTGGCCACCGGTCTCGGCGATAAGCGGCAGAATGGCGCCATCGCGCTGGGCCAGGGTCATATTGATCAGCTTGGCGGTCTCGGTGGAGCCGGTGAAGCAGACGCCGCCGATGCGCGGATCCGCTGTCAACTTGGCACCGACGGTGGCACCGTCACCGGGCAGCAGTTGCAGCACGTCACCCGGAATACCGGCCTGATGGGCCAGCGTCACAGCCAGATGGGCGATAAGACCGGTCTGCTCGGCAGGCTTGGCGATGACGGTATTGCCGGTGGCCAGCGCAGCGGCGATTTGGCCGAGAAAGATCGCCAGCGGGAAGTTCCACGGGCTGATGCAGACAAACACCCCGCGCCCCTGCAGGAACAGCTCGTTCTGCTCGCCGGTGTAACCGGGCAGCAGGGTCGCCTGCCCCATCAGGCCGCGGGCCTGCACCGCGTAGTAGCGGCAGAAATCGACCGCTTCACGCACCTCGTCGATGCCATCTTGCAGCAGCTTGCCCGCCTCGCGGGTACAGAGGGAGACAAACTGCTCGCGGTTCGCTTCCAGCAGATCCGCCAGCTTCTCCAGCGCGGCAGCACGCTCGCTTACCGGGGTGTCACGCCAGCGCGGGAAGGCAGCGTGGGCGGATGCCAAGGCCTGCTCCACCGCCTGCTCGTCGGCCCAGTGGATCTTGCCGACGGTGAGGCTCACATCCTGCGGGCTCAGCACGGTGCGTGCCTCGCTGCGTTTGAGGGTCTCGCCATCGACGATGGGGCCCGCCAGCCACTGCTTGCTCTCCAGCTCTTTCAAGCGGGCGAAGAAGGGGCGCTGGATGGAGAGGATGTTCATATTGACGCCGCTGGAGTTCTTGCGGTCGATGAAGAGGTTCACCGGCTGCGGAATGCGGTCGTTGGCAAAACCGGAGTAGCGCTTGAGAGTACGCAGCGGGTGCTCGGCCAGCGAATCCACCGGGGTATTGGGATCCACCAGCTTGTGAACGAAGGAGGTGTTGGCCCCGTTCTCCAGCAGGCGGCGCACCAGATAGGGCAGCAGATCCTTGTGGGCGCCGACCGGCGCATAGATGCGGCAGTGCAGGTCGGGATTGTCGTTCAGCACGGCGTTGTGCAGCTCCTCGCCCATGCCGTGCAGACGCTGGAATTCAAACTGGCGATCACCGGCCATCTCCAGAATGCTGACCACGGTATTGGCGTTGTGGGTGGCGAACTGGGGAGCGATAAAGCCGCGAGTCGGCTCACTCAGCAGGTAGCGGGCGCAGGCGAGGTAGGAGATATCGGTGCCCGCCTTGCGGGTAAAGAGCGGGTAGCCGGGCAGGCCCGCCTGCTGGGCATATTTCAGTTCGCTGTCCCAGTAGGCGCCTTTTACCAGTCGCACCGGAATGAGGTCACCCTGCTCGCGGGCCAGTGCGGTGAGCCAGCAGAGTACCGGCAGGGCGCGCTTGGAGTAAGCCTGCACCACCATGCCGAGCTTGCCCCAGCCACGGTTGGCGTCGGAGCGGTAGAGCTGCTCGAACAGATCCAGCGACAGCTCGAGTCTGTCCATCTCCTCGGCGTCGATGCTGATGGCCACATCCTTGTCGCGGGCCAGACGCACCAGCCCCACCAGCCGCTCGCACATTTCGCCGAGCACCCGTTCGCGGTTGGCCACGTCATAGCGTGGATGGAGTGCCGAGAGCTTGATGGAGATGGAGGGGGCCGGGCCGCCGTCGCTGATCCGCTCGTTGCCCACCGCCTCGATGGCGTTGCGGTAATCGGTCAGATACTTGTCGGCATCCTGCATGGTCAGCGCAGATTCACCCAGCATGTCGTAGGTATGGGTGTAGCCCAGCTCGCGGGATTTGCGGCTCGCCTTGAGCGCCTCCTTCATGTCGCGCCCCAGCACGAACTGCTTGCCCATGATCTTCATGGCGGCATACATGGCGGATCGCACCACCGGCTCCCCCAGCTTGTTGACCATCCGCCCCAGCAGGTTGGCCGGGTTGCCGTCGAGCTTTTTGTCGAGCTTGATAATCTTGCCGGTCAGCATCAGCCCCCAGGTGGAGGCGTTGACCAGAGTAGAGTCGCTCTTGCGGAAATGAGATGACCAGTTGGCGCCGGAGAGCTTGTCCTTGATCAGGGCGTCAGCGGTCTCGGCATCGGGAATGCGCAGCAGCGCCTCGGCCAGACACATCAGGATAATCCCCTCCTGGGTATCCAGGCTGTACTCCTGCAGGAAGGCGTCGATACCGTCACCGGAGCCGCTCTCCTTGCGCACCTTGGTCACCAGAGTACGGGCACGCTGGGTCACCTGCTCCAGCGAGGCGCCATCCCCCGGCAGCATGGCCGACAGTTCGGCCAGATAGGCATTTTCATCCACCACATAGTTCTGGGTGATGGCTTCGCGCAGGGCGGCCAGATCAGAGGGGATATAGTCAGCGGCAAGTACTTGAGTAGCTTTGAACATATGGGGTCTTCCTGTACGCCCTAAGGCTGATATCGACAAAGGCGGTCGCGCCGCCGAAACGCCGACAATGTATACAATATCCTCCCCTATATGAAATGAATTTGTTGCCACTCTTTAACAAAGATCGCTAATTCACCCTATTCATTCCCTTTTGAAGCCAGCCCGCCAATAAACATGAGGGTCATCTGACTTCATTTTGTATACGATCTGCCGCCGCTCTATCGCAAAGCAGCCACCCATCCCCCCAATACGCCCCAAAAAAAGAAGGGCCGCCACGGCGACCCTTCTCATCAATTTATTCAGCCAAATGCTGTCAGTTCATCCAGCGATCGCCACGACTGCGACGACGGGGCAGCATCGGCAGCAGGATACCAAGCAGGATACCGGCCCCCACCATGGCACCACCACGGATAAACCAGTCCATCTGCATGTCGTGTTCCTGGTTGTCGTAGCTCTGGGTCAGGGCATCATTCTGCTCTTTGAGATTGCTCATCTCCTCACCCTGACTGACCAACTGGGCCTTGAGAGCGGCGATCTCCTTGCTCTGGGCAGCGATCTGGCCATCCTTTTCGGTAAAGCGTTTCTCGTTGTCACCGTTGAGATTTTGCAGGCGGGCCTTGAGCTCATCCCGCTCCTTTTCAACCTGAGGGAGCCGCTCACGCAAGCTGGGCTCACTCTGTAGTTCGCTGCTTTTTATCCACCCTTCGCGGCCACGCCCGTCCACCACCTGGGTGAATCCGGCCTCGCCGTTCACCGCCTTCACCTCCAGCGGTTCACCAGCCTTGACGCTACCGAGGATCCGGTACTGGGTACCCGGACCATTGTGGATATAGGTAAAGATGTTGTCTGAAACATAACGGGTATCGGCCAGTGCCTGTTGGGCACACAAGCAGATCAAAATCCCGAGAAGGGCGCGCATGGTCGATCGGTTCTCTTTTTCTGGTTTGGACAAGAGGTTGAATGTTAAGCCGCCAGCAGGCTAAAGGACAAGCAAAGAAAAAGCAGCGCCCCCCGGATATAAAGCGCGGAGTTGCGAGTCACCTCGCAACTTGCCCGCCCTTGGCCTCACTTGTTTTTTAGCTCCCGCACCTCGCTGCGCAGGGCGCGGATCTCTCGCAGCAACTCCTCTTGCTGGTTGTTGTAGTGATGACGCCACTTGTCGGTCTCGCTCTCCTTGGTCGGCTGCAAAAAGATGCTTGCCATAAAACCGCTGATGGCACCAAACAGACCGACCCCAAACAGGATCAGCAGGCTGGCGACAAACCGCCCCTCCTCGGTCTTGGGCACCAGATCGCCATAGCCCACGGTCGACAGGGTCACCAGCGTCCACCAGAAGGCGTCATAGGGGGTCTCAATCTGGCTGCCGGGCTGACCAGACTCAATCCAGTACATGACGCCGGAGCCCAATCCCAGCAGCAGGACGAAGAGGAAGAGGATGCCGGAGAGGGTGGTCTCGTTGCGCTCGCGACGGAACATGGCCCAGAGATCCGGGTGCTCCTTGAACAGTTGATAGACCCGCCACAACTGGAGCAGTCGGGCCCAACGCAGCTGCTCCACCATCGGCAGACTACCCGGCAGATAGAACCAGTTTGCCTTGAAGTAGGCTTTGCGGTCTGGAGCACGGATCCAGCCATAAGCAAAATGCGCGAGGAAGAAGTAGCAGATCAGACTGTCCAGGTCATAGAAGAGCTGCAGGGTCTGGGGAGTCAGGGTTTCGTGGCCCCACCAGCGGGCCGTCACCAGCAGAACCGAGACAATCGACAGAAATGCCATCAGCAGATCCATCGCCCGTAGATGAGTTAAGTGATGTCGCATACATTTTCCAACTTTAAGCACAGTGCGAATTAATAAAAGAGAAGATAATGCCGATAGCCTTGAGGGCAAAGGAAAAGCGATATTCAAAGGAGATTTTACGATGCAGTTGAACCTGCTGGAGAAGCGGATGAGCAACATTCGGCTGGTGCCGAAAGTGGTGTTGCTGATGGTGGTGAGTACCATTTTGCTACTGACCAAACTCTGGTTTGATACCAACAATCTGGAGACCACCCTGCTCAGCGAGGGGCTTGATCCGGACAAAGCCAACGCCATTGCCGACCGCCTGCTCTGGAGCGGCCTGATGGAGACCACCATCATGGGGCTGCTGTTCGTGATCCTGCTGATGACCGGTTCCCGCCTGATGGTCAAGCAGGTGCACTATCTGGTGGATCTGCTGGAGCGCTTCGCCAAGCGGGATCTCAGTCACAAGGTGTTGCTCAAATCTCGGGATGAATTCGGTGACATCGCCAAGGCGGTCTCCCACTCGCAGGAGAACCTCAAAGCAGTGTTTAACAACCAGCGCGCCGCCTGCAAGGAGCTCAACGACATCGCCTCTCAGGTCACCCTCTGCATGGAGGAGGCCAACGAAGCGATCAACGAAGAGTTCACCCAGATCGAACAGCTGGCGAGCGCCATGAGCCAGATGGTCGGCGCCATTCGCGAAGTGGCTGCCCATGCGGATCAGGCCTCTCACGCCACCGCCGAAACCAGCCAGCTGGCGGAAGAGGGAAGCCGCTGCGTCGCCGATACCGTCAGCACCATCGACACCCTCTCCGGCAACATCCAGCGCTCCGCCACCGTGGTCAACGAGGTGGAGCAGGGGGTCGAGCGCATTGGCTCTGTGGTCGACACCATTCGCGGCATCTCGGAGCAGACCAACCTGCTGGCACTGAACGCCGCCATCGAAGCGGCTCGCGCCGGTGAAGCGGGTCGTGGCTTTGCCGTGGTGGCCTCCGAAGTGCGCGAGCTGGCCAACCGGGCTCAGGCCGCCACCGTCGAGATCCAGAAGATGATCGAACAGCTGCAGGGCAATGCCGGTCAGGCCGCCGAACTTATGGCCCAGAGCGTGCGCCAGGCCGACAAGGGGGTGGAACAGGTGACCCAGGCCGGTACCCAGCTCGCCACCATAGTGCAGCGGGTACAGGGTGTCGCCGACATGAACCGCCACATCGCCGCCGCCTCCGAGCAGCAGAGCTCGGTCGCCGAAGAGATGCGCGGCAATCTGGAACAGGTCAAGCAGATTGCCGAAGGCTCCGTCGTGGTGCTGCGCGAGCTGCAAGAGGCCTCCGAGCTGGTCGAACAGCACAGCAAGGAGCTCGACAGCCAGATCCACTCCTTCAAGCTCGCCTGACTGCTCGCCCTGGTCGGGCATGACCGCGTTGTGCCCTGCCGCCGCTCCCGGCCATAAAAAAATCCGAAACCAGTGGTTTCGGATTTTTTCTATCGGACAAAGGGCAGGCTCGGCTATCGCTTTGCCCACTCTTGCACAACTTACTCGGCAGCCATACGGGCTTCGATGTAAGCCAGTGCGCGGTCGATACGCGCCAGTACGCGCTCCTTGCCCACCAATGCCATTACGGCGTCGATGGCAGGGGATTGACCCAGACCGGTGACGGCCACACGCAGCGGCATACCAACCTTGCCCATGCCCTGACCCAGCTCGGCGGCAGTGGCTTCAATCAGCTCGTGCAGCGCTTCGGTAGTCCAGCTATCCAGTGCAGCCAGCTTGGTTTTGGCCAGAGCCAGCGGCTCGGCAGCCACGCCGCGCAGGTGCTTCTTGGCAGCGGCTTCGTCGATGGCCTCGTACTCTTCGAACAGGTAGCGGCTCTGGGCGGCCATCTCGACCAGGGTGTTGCAGCGCTCGGCCAGCAGGGTGACCACGTCGGCCAGCGCGGGGCCATTGCTGGTGTCGATCTTCTGGTTTTCCATGTGCCATGCCAGATGCTTGGCAACATAGGCCGGATCCAGGCTGCGCATGTAGTGGTTGTTCAGCCACAACAGCTTGTCGGTGTTGAAGGCGGAGGCAGACTTGGAGATGGCATCCAGGCTGAACAGCTTGATCATCTCTTCCAGGCTGAAGATCTCCTGATCGCCGTGGGACCAGCCCAGACGCACCAGATAGTTCAGCAGCGCTTCCGGCAGGTAGCCGTCGTCGCGGTACTGCATCACGGAGACTGCACCGTGGCGCTTGGAGAGCTTGGCGCCATCGTCACCCAGGATCATGGATACGTGGGCAAACTCAGGTACCGGCGCGTTCAGCGCCTTGTAGATGTTGATCTGGCGCGGGGTATTGTTGATGTGGTCTTCACCACGCACCACGTGGGTGATCTCCATATCCCAGTCATCGACCACTACGCAGAAGTTGTAGGTCGGCGCGCCGTCGGTACGGCGGATAATCAGATCGTCCAGCTCGGTGTTGGCGAACTCGATGCGGCCACGGACGTGGTCATCGAACACCACGGAACCTTCGGTCGGGTTGCGGAAGCGAATCACGTGCGGCGCATCGGCCGGGTGATCGTGGGCGTGGTCGCGACACTTGCCGTCGTAACGTGGCTTCTCGCCGTTGGCCATCTGGCCTTCGCGCAGTGCTTCCAGACGCTCTTTGGAGCAGTAGCACTTGTAGGCGCGGCCATCGGCCAGCATCTCGTCGATCAGACCGTTGTAGCGATCGAAGCGCTTGGTCTGGTAGTAGGGGCCCTCATCCCAGTTCAGCTCCAGCCATTCCATGCCCTCAATGATGGCGTCGATCGCCTCCTGAGTGGAACGTTCCAGGTCGGTATCCTCAATACGCAGCACGAACTCACCGCCCTGGTTCTTTGCAAACAACCAGGAATAGAGTGCGGTACGGGCACCGCCGACATGCAAAAAGCCGGTCGGGCTGGGAGCAAAACGGGTTTTGACTTTCATCTTTAAGCCTTGTGTAGAGGGCCTTGGGCCAATTCGTTA
>NZ_JAAKNE010000138.1:0-10487 GCF_049170755.1 Aeromonas sp. 604176 | reverse complement strand
CCGTTTTCGTCCAACTCAATGGGCTCATAAGCTTCCGGCAGTTCTTCCTCGTTTGTTCTTTCGAACAGCGGAGTGTAGATAAATTCAGCTTCACAGAGGTGTTCGAATGTCTCTCCGCAACGTTGGCAAACCAGGTCAACCTTGGCATGGGCAGTGCCTTTCATAACGGTCAACTTCTGGACATCTTTGCCAAAGTGCAGTGATACATCGATATCACTCTGCAAGCCAGCGGTTGATTCCTCCAGCCTGGGCATCTGCGACTTTTCCACTATCCCGACATAGTCGAGCAGCTTCAAGGCACTACGGACTGGATCAACCTTAACGGGCAACTTCACCTTTTGCATAGGGCGCGAATAATATAGGTCCAACAACTGATAGTCAAAGGAAAAAGTCCTTACCGCCGATGATTTTAACGTCACAAGTCCCTAGAATGCCGGTACCTGCTTTCATCGGTAACTCGATTATGCCACAGAATCTGATCCTCGCCTCAACTTCTCGCTATCGCAAAGCCCTGCTGGAGAAGCTTGGTCTCCCCTTTGAATGTGCCGCCCCCGATGTGGATGAGCGACCGCTGGCTGGCGAATACGCCGAGGCGCTGGTGGCCAGACTGGCTCGTGCCAAGGCTGATGCCATCGCCCAATATCGTGATCACGGCTTGATCATCGGCTCTGATCAGGTGTGTGTCTGCAATGGCCACATCCTCGGCAAACCGGGCACCATAGACAATGCCATAGCACAGCTGATGGCGGCTCAGGGGCGCAGCGTCACCTTTTACACCGGCCTGTGCGTACTTAACGCTGCAACCAATGAGATTCATCAATTGATTGAACCGTTTACGGTTCACTTTCGCGATCTCGACGAAGCCGCCATTCGCCGCTATGTAGAGGCTGAACTGCCCCTCGATTGTGCTGGCAGCTTCAAATGCGAAGGTATGGGCATCGTACTGTTCAAGGGGCTGGAAGGGCGCGATCCTAACGCCTTGATCGGTCTGCCACTGATCGGCCTGATCGAACTGCTGGAGCGCCACGGTATTGCCCTGCCCTGATTGCGGACGAGACGAATAGATAAGCTAGATCGAGGATATAAAAAGCCCGATCAATACACCGGGCTTCTGTTATCAATCAGATTGATGTCTCTTAAAGAGAGGCATCTATAACAGCCCGCGAAGAGCCGCCATAGAATCCACCACCGCCACTGGCCCGTGACGACGGAGGGCATCGCGGCTATCCACCCCCCAGGTGACACCAATACGCGGCATGGCGATCGCCTCGGCCATCGCCATATCGTGAACAGAGTCGCCGATCATTACCGCCTGCCGGGTTGACAGCCCCAGCTCATCCAGGATCTGCTCAAGCATCTGCGGATCAGGCTTGGAGCGAGCCTCATCGGCCCCGCGACTGGTTACAAACAACGGGCGCAGTCCGGTCTCATCCAATACCCGATCCAGCCCACGGCGTGATTTGCCGGTCGCGACGGCCAGTTGCAGCCCTCGTGACCGCCAATCATGCAGCAACTCCCCTGCCCCGGCAAACAGCGGGCTGGGGGTGGCATCGTGCAGATAGTGATGACGATAGCGATCGATGAGTGCGGCAATCTGGCGCTCATCAAAGGCACTACCACTGCCACTGCCACTGCCACTGCCACTGCCACTACTTAAAGGGAACAGACGGGACATGGCGACATCAAGGCTCAATCCGATGATCTGCCGGATCTGGGCTGGAGCAGGTACCGCCAGCTCACAATCTCTGGCGGCCCCTTGCACACAGGCAACAATCCGGCCTACCGAATCCATCAGGGTGCCGTCCCAATCGAAAATGGCGAGCCGGATATCCTGCATCAGCGTGGCAAGCCGTTGAGGAAGTTGTCGAGCTCAGGTGCCAGCGGCGCTTCTACCTGCATTTCGCGACCATCGGCCGGATGGGTGAAGCTGAGCTTCCAGGCATGCAAAAAGAGCCGTTTCAGACCTTGGCTGCGCATTTTCTCGTCAAACGCCGCTTCACCGTACTTATCGTCACAGGCGATCGGATGACCGGCATGCAGGGTGTGCACGCGGATCTGGTGGGTACGACCGGTGATGGGGCTGCACTCGACCAGGGTCGCTTCGGCGAATTGACGCACGATGCGAAAGCGGGTCTCCGAGGGCTTGCCATCGGCGCTGACCCGCACCACCCGCTCGCCAGACTGCAGATCGTTCTTGCGTAGCGGTGCATTGACCACTTTGACGTGAGCCTGCCATTTGCCGCGTACCAGCGCCAGATACTGCTTGCGCATGGTCTTGACGCGCAACTGTTCATGCAGGCTGCGCAGGGCGCTGCGTTTTTTGGCAACCAGCAATACCCCAGAGGTGTCGCGATCCAGTCGATGAACCAGTTCGAGGAAGCGGGCTTCCGGACGCAGGGCGCGCAGCCCCTCAATAACGCCAAAACTCAAGCCGCTGCCACCGTGTACTGCCATGCCGGAGGGCTTGTTCAGCACGATCATGGCATCGTCTTCAAACAGGATCTGGCTCTCCAGACGCTGGATAACACCGAGGTTGGCTGAAGGCAGCTCATTCTTCTCGGCAACGCGCACGGGGGGCACCCGCACCTCGTCACCTGCGCAGAGTTTGTACTCCGGTTTGATGCGCTTTTTGTTTACTCGCACTTCACCTTTGCGAAGGATGCGATAGATCAGGCTCTTGGGGACGCCCTTTAGCTGAGTCTTGAGAAAATTGTCGATGCGCTGCCCGTCATGCTCAGCTTCGATGGTGAGCAGCTGCACTTGTTGTTGTATCTGTGTCATGGCGCGGATTTTAACACTGCCAGCGCCCCTTGGCTGCATGGTTTGTTGAAAAATGGCGCCTTGCTATAAAAGAGGTTTAAATGGGATAATAAACAAGGTTTTGTCATTGTGTTCAAGCCTTGTACTAAGTGGCCAAAAAGTATGCCACCCAATCCCGAAACACCGTGTATACAAGAACATGACGGTTCCCGGGTGCGAGGTACAACGCATGGAGAACACAAACATCACCGTTTATTTGTCTCCATTTCGGCATCCTTATTCATTCCTTCTCGAGAAGTGATGACCAGAACGCCCTTAGTTTGCGCCTCATGCATACCCCAACCGGGAGGTTGCCCCAGTATGCTGAAGACCCGAGGCCGGCGCTGGCAGGACCCAGATGGAGGAAATCAAAATGACACAATAATGAGAACTCAATGAAAAGAATGCTTATCAACGCAACTCAAGAAGAGGAGTTGCGCGTAGCGCTGGTTGACGGACAACAGCTCTACGATTTGGATATTGAAAGTCCGGGACACGAGCAGAAGAAAGCGAACATTTACAAGGGTAAGATCACCCGCGTAGAACCCAGCCTTGAAGCTGCTTTTGTCGACTACGGCGCCGAGCGCCACGGTTTCCTGCCGTTGAAGGAGATCGCCCGCAATTACTTCCCCTCCGGTTACTCCTATCAGGGTCGTCCCAACATCAAAGAAGTGGTTCGCGAAGGTCAGGAAGTTATCGTCCAGATCGACAAGGAAGAGCGTGGCACCAAGGGTGCAGCCCTCACCACCTTTATCAGCCTGGCAGGTAGCTACCTGGTACTGATGCCCAACAACCCCCGTGCCGGTGGTATCTCCCGCCGTATCGAGGGTGATGAGCGGACTGAACTGAAAGAAGCCCTGAGCGGATTGACCGTGCCGGAAGGCATGGGCCTGATCGTACGTACCGCAGGTGTGGGCAAGTCGCCAGAAGAGCTGGAGTGGGATCTGAACGTTCTGCTCAACCACTGGGACTCCATCCACAAGGCCTCTCAGGAGCGCGCCGCGCCGGTGCTGATCCACCAGGAAAGCAACGTCATCGTGCGTGCCATCCGTGACTATCTGCGTCGCGATGTGGGCGAGATCCTGATCGACAATCCGGTGATTTTCGAACGCGCCAAGGCTCATATCGAGCTGGTACGTCCCGATTTCCTCAACCGTGTAAAGCTGTACAAGGGTGAGGTTGCCCTGTTCAACCACTTCCAGATTGAGAGCCAGATTGAATCAGCTTTCCAGCGTGAAGTGCGCCTCCCCTCCGGCGGCAGCATCGTTATCGATCCGACCGAAGCACTGACCTCCATCGATATCAACTCCTCCCGCGCCACCAAGGGCGGCGATATCGAAGAGACGGCGCTGCAAACCAACCTGGAAGCGGCCGACGAAATTGCCCGTCAATTGCGTCTGCGCGACTTAGGGGGACTGATCGTTATCGACTTCATCGACATGACCCCGGTTCGCCATCAGCGCGAAGTGGAAAACCGTCTGCGTGAAGCGGTTCATCAGGATCGTGCCCGCATCCAGCTGGGCCGGATCTCCCGTTTCGGTCTGCTGGAGATGTCTCGCCAGCGTCTGCGCCCTTCCCTCAACGAATCCAGCAGCCATATCTGCCCCCGTTGCCAGGGTCAAGGCGTGATCCGTGACAACGAATCTCTCGCCTTGTCCATCCTGCGTCTCATCGAAGAAGAGGCCATGAAGGACAACACCGAGCAGGTTCACGGCCAGGTGCCGGTGGATGTTGCCGCCTATCTGCTTAACGAGAAGCGTGCCGCCATCGCCAGTCTGGAGCAGCGCAATGATGTGCGTGTTTACATCATTCCGAACCAGCATCTGGAAACCCCGCACTACGAAGTAACCCGCATTCGTCAGAACGAGATCCCGGAAGCAGCCAGCTACGAGCTGAAAACCGAGATTGCCAAGCCGGTCTACCAACCGAAGCAAGCTCAGGTGATCGAGCGCGAGCAACCGCTGCTGCAAGGCTTTGCCCAACCGGCACAACCAGCCCCTGTTGCACCGCAACAGCCAGCGGCTCCCGTTGCTGCGGCCCCTGCCGAAGCAGGTTTCTTCAGCAAGCTGATCAAAGGCATTACCGGCCTGTTCAGCAGCGATGCAGCCCCTGCCGACGTGAAAGCGCCCGCCGAGAAACCTGCTGCTCGTGAAGCACGCAAGGATGAAGGTCAACGCCACCAGCGCGAAGAAGGTCGTGGCCGTGGTCAGCGTCCCCGTCGTGACGACAATCGTGGCAACCGCAACAATGCGGAAGCTGGCGAGAAGCGTGAAGGTGGCAACCGCGAAGCCGGTGAAAACCGCAATCGCCGTCCCCGCAAAGAGCGCGAGCCTCGTCAGGAGCGTGAAGCCCGTGGTGAGGTGCGTAGCGAACAGCGCATGGAACGTGAACCCCGTCAGGAGCGCGAACCTCGCGAGCCGCGCCAGGAACGTGCGCCACGTCCAGCCCGTGAACCTCGTGCTCCCCGTGAGCCGCGCGCCGAAGTCGTTGTTGAAGCGGTAGACGGCGTTGATGCAACTGCCGTCCAGCCACGTCAGGAGAAAGAGCAGAAAGTGGCCGAGCGCCGCGAACGTCGCCAACTGCGCAAGCAGATCCGCGTCGATGTCGCCGCTGCTGACACCCCTGCCCTGCCGATTGACGAAGTACCAGCGCAAGCTGAAGTGATCGATGCCACCGTGGGTAACGAGCAGGAAGAGCAGAGTGAAGGCCAGCGCCGTTCACGCCGCACTCCGCGCAGCCAGCGTATCGAAGGTCAGCGCCGCAAGCGCATCAACGAAGATGTCCGCAGCCAGCGTGACGAAGAACAGCAAGATACCACCACTCTGACCACCGCAGCCCAGGCAGATATTGCCAAAGCGCAGGTTGAAGAGCCGGTAGTGCCTGTTGTTACCATCCCGAGCGCTGAAGCCGTCGCTGCTGCTCTGCAAGCCTCTGCGGCACTGACCGAGCATGTGGTTGTCGAAGCCGTTGCTGAAGAAGCGGCCGAGCAGGCTGCTGCCCAGGTCGAAGCAACTCAAGCCGATGTGGCTGCCAGCCCGGTTGTTGCAGCTGTCGCTGAGGTCGTGGTTGCAGCAGAGCCGGAAGTTGCCGTTGTCGACGCTCCGGTTGTTGAAGAAGCCCCTGCAGTCAACACTCCTGTCGTGGAAGCTGTACCTGTTGCAGTCGAAATGCCAGCTGCTGTTGTCGAAGCCCTGACTCCTGTCGCTGCCGTTGCGGTGGAAGAGACTCCGGCCGTCACCAAACAGGTAGCTCACGGAGCTGGCCTGCTGGCTCGAGCCCGCAAAGCATCCGCGCCGATGGCAACCCCTGCCGAAGCTCCTGCCCTGCCTGCCCGTGAGCCGGTTAACTACCCGCCGCTGGTACGCAACGAGGTGAGCACATCAGGTCGTCATGGTGGCAGCACTGCCGCCGTCAACGTGGCCACCTGCCCGGCCGGTCGCCCCTAAGCAACCCGGGTTGACCCCTAAACAAAGCCACACCAACCAGTGTGGCTTTTTTATTTCTCGCTGTCCCGTCCTGAATATGGTTTACACCTTCCCCCCAATAAATGGAGAACCCGATGGGACAAGGTATGAAACGGACACAGCGCGATTACTCGCTGACTTTTAAATTGGCGCTGGTCGAGCAGATTGAAAAAGGCGAGCTCACCTACAAACAGGCTCAGGTGCGTTATGGCATTCAGGGCCGCTCCACCGTTCTGGTATGGTTGCGTAAACATGGTCGGCAAGATTGGAGCCAGGGGGCTTCTGTACGTGCCGGCAGGAGCATCACCGACAACCAGACGCCCGAACAGCGCATCAAGGAACTCGAGCAACAGCTGGCGCTGATGAGTCAGAAAGCCCAGTTCTTTGAGGCCGTCGTCGATGTACTGAAGAATGACTACGGCGTCTCCATCGTAAAAAAGCGACCCGGCAAGTCCTCTCGCAGCGGCAAGTCGAGAGGCTGACTATTGTCAGGGCTTGCCTGTTTCTGGGGATAAGCCGGCAGGCTTACTACAAGCGCAATCGGGTCGCCGACGAGCGCCATGCACAGGGATTGCAGGTGGTGCGCTTCGTGCGTCAGGTTCGACTGCGACAACCGCGGGTGGGCACTCGCAAGCTGCATTATCTGCTGCAGGGTCAGGATGATGGCGGGCTCAAGGTCGGGCGGGACAGGCTGTTTCAGATATTGACCGAGCATCGCCTGCTGGTGCCACCCAGACGGGCGTATCACAAGACCACCCACAGTTTTCACCGTTTCTACCGTCATCCAAACTAGCTCAAGGCGGGGCCAGAGCAGGTCACTCCGGTAGCACCGGAGCAGGTCTGGGTCGCAGATATCACCTATCTGCCAGCCCGCTGTACCTGAACCTGTGACGGCGGTGCAGTATTGCTTGGGTTTGTATAAGTCATTACATGAAAGGTACGGGGTGAAATGCTCGATGGCGGATGGGTATGACTGTTACCATAATGCGCTAGCGGAACGGGTGAACGGGATTTTGAAGGGAGTGTTGCTACAGGAAAACGCCGTGCTTTCTCCTCTGTTTGCGCTTTGGATATCCCTGATAAAGTCCATTTCAAGCGTTAATGTTCAGCATCATGACTATTGATAACTTTAGTACATAAATTTGTTTGTTGGCATATTAAAGCGGATCACAGATATGAAAAAAGGGCCCGCTGGCCCTTAGAAAAAATAACGTTGTTAACCACCAAACAGATGGTGGCTGACGATAAACAGGCCGCCGGAGAGCAGCATGGTCAGCGGCAAAGTCAACACCCAGGCCATCAGGATGGTCTTGATAGTCTGGCTCTGCAGGCCGGATTTATTGGCTACCATGGTCCCCGCCACCGCAGAAGAGAGAATGTGGGTGGTGGACACCGGCATACCGGTCAGACTGGCGACCCCGATGGAGGTTGCTGCCGTGATCTGGGCCGCAATGCCCTGGCTGTAGGTCATGCCGGTGGTGCCGATCTTCTCGCCCACGGTATGGACGATACGACGCCAGCCCACCATGGTGCCGCAACCCAGCGCCAGCGCGATGGAAACGATCACCCAGGTCGGTGCATATTCAGCGGTCGCGGTCAGATCCTTGCGCCATTTGGCCAGATCGGTCAGCTCCTTGGCTGGCAGCGGCAGCTTGGCAGCCTTGCGGGCGGTGTCATCGATACAGAGCAGCAGACGACGCACTTCGCGGCGGTCGGTCAGGCTCATCTGATCATAAGTTCGCACGGCACCCAGACGGGCATCCAGGGTGGCCATCGCCTGCAGCACGCCATCGGCGGAGCAGTGAGTCATCAGCTCTTCCTGAGCCGTTGCAGGTGCAGAGAAGTTGATGACGCCAGAGAGGGCGGACTGGTTGCGCTGGTAGATCTCCATGATGCGCTGGTTGGCATCCTGGGTCCGATCCAGGTCATAAGAGCGGCTGTTCATGTCCAGCGCGAAATAGGCGGGTGCCATGCAGATCAGCACCAGCATCACCAGACCGATACCCTTCTGGCCATCGTTGGAGCCGTGCACGAAGCTGACGCCCATGGCCGAGGCCACCAGGGTCAGACGCGCCCAGAATGGCGGGTGCTTCTTGCCATCGACCAGCTGACGCTCTTCCGGTGTTTTGTGGATCTTGTTGCTGGTCCAGATGCGTTTCATTGCCAGCAGCAGCAGCGCCGCGATGATGAAACCGATTGTGGGAGAGATGATGAGGGAGAGCATGATGTCGATCGCTTTGCCCACGTTGATCCCTTCTGTCACCGGTTTATGGGTGATCCAGGCATAGGCGCCGCCTACCCCCAGAATGGAACCGATCAAGGTATGTGAACTGGAGGCCGGGATCCCGAAGAACCAGGTGCCCAAGTTCCACACGATGGCGGAAAACAGCAAGGAGAAGACCATGATCAACCCTTGGGTGGAGTCCATCCCAAGCAGCAGGTCGATGGGCAGCAGATGGACAATGGCATAGGCCACACCCAGTCCGCCGAACATGACGCCAAAAAAGTTGAAGATCCCCGATGCGACGACCGCCAGGTGAGCTGGCATCGCCTTGGTATAGATAACCGTTGCTACCGCGTTGGCGGTATCGTGAAAGCCATTGATAAATTCATAGGCAAGCACAAAAAAAACGGCCAATACCAAACCGATTGACCACCACAAACCCAAACCACTAAACATTTCAAACATAAAAAAAAGCCTGTTTATGAGTTGCGGCGGATTATGCCAGATGGCGGCCAACACCATAGCCACCATTGAAATATTTCAGCCATAAAAAAAAAGAGCTTTTTGGAAAAAAATATCCTAGAGCCAGTCTTCATGCGGCTTGCCATCGATTAATTAAAGCCATCAATGATTGCGGGAAAGGGCAAAAATAGCTGACAATTAAGCCAATAATTTCATTTTTATGACGTTTTTATGACAGAAAAACGGGCGAAAGTGGTGATAAAACGTCCCTGCCCCGCCAATCTCATCCGACCAGCACCATCAACCCCATATCCGTTTGATTCCAGATGCAAAAAGGGAGCACCTTGTGCTCCCTTGCATCGTTGCCGTGTTGCCAGTTATCAGTCCTGATTGATACGACTGGCAACGGCGCCCTGTTGGCTCTTGTACTTGGCATTTTCCCGCTTGTTGTAGGGACGGGCCGCGATGCCGGAGAGCATCTCGAAGTTCAAGGCGCCAATTTTCATCTTCGGGCGCAGTGCCAGCGGCAGTTTGCCGCCGTTGTAGAACTCCAGCACGATGCGACCGGACCAACCCGGATCGATCCGGTGCGCGGTCACGTGCACCATCAAACCCAGGCGCGCCAGTGAAGAGCGGCCATCCAGCCAGCCGACGATATCGGCGGGCAGGGTGACGGATTCGTAGGTCACCGCCAGCGCCAGCTGACCCGGGTGCAGGTAGAAGGCTTCGCCATCGGGGATGTGGATCTCGTCACTCATCACCCGATCGATGGCATCGGCCATCTCGCTGCTCGGGCCGCTCAGGTCGATATATGGCGCGGTATGATCGCGAAACACCCGAAACTCGTTACCCAGCAGCACATCGACACTGACACCACTGATCCGCTCTACCCCGGGCCGTGGCTCAATGACGATCTTGCCTTCATCCAGATGGCGTTCAATATCGGTATCACACAGACGCATTGGGCGACTCTCCTGACAAATTGTGCTTTTAAAAAAGCCGGGCATCACCCGGCTTGTTTCATCTTAACCAATCAACATGTGGCGAATACGCGCCTTGAGCATGTCGATGGCGATGCGGTTCTTGCCACCACGGGGCACGATCACATCGGCATACTGTTTGGACGGCTCGATAAACTGCAGGAACATCGGACGCACTGTCTTCTGATACTGCTTGAGCACGGAGTCCATGGTACGGCCACGCTCCTGCACATCACGCACCAGACGGCGCAGCAGGCAGATGTCGAGCGGGGTATCCATAAAGATGGAAGCATCCATCAGATCCCGCAGACGGCTGTCGGTCAGCAGCAGGATCCCTTCCAGAATGATCACCCGGCGCGGGGCAAACGGGGTCACTTCGCTCATCCGGGTGTGTTCGGTGTAGGAGTACTGGGGAATGGCAACCGCGTCACCTTTGACCAGCTGGCTAAGGTGCTGTACCAGCAGGTCGTGATCCAGCGCGTTGGGGTGGTCATAGTTGGTCTTGACCCGCTCTTCCATGGTCAGGTGGGTCTGATCACGGTAGTAGCAATCTTCGGT
>NZ_JAAKNE010000137.1:0-10684 GCF_049170755.1 Aeromonas sp. 604176 | reverse complement strand
CCACACACCTTGAGCGAAGCAGAGCAGAAACGCTGGCGCCTGCACTGCAGCGACTACTTCAGCCGCCGTCTGCCGGACTATGTGCCCCGTCTCGAGGCGCTGGCCGAGCAGAACCAGAGTAACGAACGGAACTTTGCGATTCTAAAGAGTCTTTATCACTATCTGGAAGATTTATGAGTTGTGAGTAGTTTCACAATAAATCCTTCCCGCCCATCCCCTTCTTCAGGTCATAATGACGAAGGGGATTTCCCCAAAAACCAATATCTTGCAACATCCTGAGCGGATGTCTCCCAAGCAAGAGATCTCTTTGGCCGAACGGAAGCCATTTGCTGATGCCTCGTCACCACGCACTGCTCGGATTACTGGCCCTGCTGCCGCTGGCAGCCAACGCCGCATACCGGTTCGATGTACCGGATTATCTTGCTCGCCTGCCCGAGCAGACCTATCGCATCGTAGAACAGAACTTCAACACCCTTTATCAGCAGACTGATTTCACTCCCCTGATCACCAACAGCTACTTCAACGGTTCCCATCTCTACAAGTTTGTCGGGGTACCGCTGGCCATCAGCGCCCAATCAGGTTTCCAGCTGGAGGTGTTTGGTCAGGTCTATAACCGAGCTTCGCAAGCCTATATGCACCTGAGCGAGGATATGTCCCTTTATCGGGTGATGCGGGTCGATCTGATGGGGAACCCCAATGATCAGCTGGCCATCGGTTTTGGTCTGGGGGTGCCCATCACCCCGTTGCTAACCCTCAAGGCGATCGCCTCCGGCAGTGATATACCGGGCTATGGCTCCGCCAAATACGCCATCGGTTTTGAGTGGCGTTACTGAAAAACGTGGCTGATAACCGCTGATTGAAACAATTCAGGCTCCGTGATGGAGCCTGAATTGTTTATGGTGACGCTGTGATCAGGTGTAGTGGATCACCCGCCCTTCGCCCCCTTGCAGGGTCACAGCCGTACCGACTGCCTGCCCCTGCCAAAAATCAGTTCCCCCTTCCGGCAACAGAAACTCCTGTGGTTGCCCCTCCCAGTTGAACAAGCAGAGCAGGGTGCCCCCCTCAGGCAGGCTCACTTCGCCGCAGGCAAAATCCATCGACTCGAAGCGGGCAGAGGGTGCCCGGGCCGCACAAAGCGCCAGCAGCTTGCGCAGGTGCGCCGCCTGCTCCTCATCGAGATCCTGCAGCCGATCACCGGCCAGCATCATGCCGCCACTTGCCACCAGCGCTGCCAGATGGAAACTGTAATCCGCCTGGCTTGCCTGCTGGCTCGGTAGATCCCGCAGGCAAATGCAGTCGGGGTCGAGGGCCCAGAGCTTGTCATTTTGCCAGGCGCGGCAGAAGGCTTCACGGGCAATTTGGCGGTAGCGGTGGCCATTGCGCTCCACGTCATCGCTCACCCGCATGCCGTGCACCAGGCCAAGGCTGGGCCAGATGGGCGCGTTGCAACCGAGCAGGAAAGCGCCTTCACCAGCACCACGCAGAATGGCCACCATACCGCGTCGATAGGCTTCAACCCGGGTGGCGGCCGGATCGTGGAAACGACCACCGTGGATAGCGCCCCAGAAATTGGCATCCAGCTTGAAGTAGTGGATGCCCCACTGCTCACGCAAAGTACGGAACACCTGCTCAAGGTGCGCTTGCACCTCGGGGTGGGTGCCGTCCAGCACATACCAGGGGGTGCAGCGCCAACCGCCATAGGTGACCCGCTCGGAGGGCAGCGGCAAGCCGTCATCCCCCTTCACAAACCAGTCGGGATGCTCCTGAAACACCTGTGAACCGGGTTCGGCAATAAAGGGCGCGACCCAGAGGGCGGGCTCGCAGCCAGCCTGTTTGATCTCCGCAGCCAGTGCCGCAACGCCCTGCTCGAACTTGGCCGATGGAGTGAGCCAATCGCCCATTTTAGCCTGATAGCCGTCGTCGATCTGCACGTAACGCAGGGCCGGGAAACGCTCGGCACGCACCTGCAGATTCTCGCGAATGTCGGCGGCACTTACCTCGGCGTAGTAGTGATACCAGGAGCACCAGCCGCTCGGGCGCTCACTCACCTTACCGATCAGCGAACCATGCTCGGCCTCGATCAGCCGTGCCAGCTCAGCCAGCAGATCTTCGCGCTCAGCCCCTTCGAGGCAGATCAGCGCCTCGCTCTGCCAATGCTCACCAGCCGCAAGTTTTCGCCCTTCGCAGTTCATCAGGATCTGCAAGCAACCATCGGGATAGAGGCGAAACTCCCCGCCAAAACGGTGGCAGCTGGCAAAGGCGAGCAGCAGCCACCCCTTGCCATGCTCCACCAGCAACAGGTTGTGGATGGTGTGGTAGCCATTGTCATCGGTGATGCGATAGACGCTGGCATCGGGGCAACGGCCGACATGTTGCGGTGATTGCCAGCACCCCATGGTCTGGGCCAGCATCTGGAATCCTTCGCCATAGATGGCGCTCTCCACCGGCAGGCCAAGCTTGCCGTCAAACAGCACCCAGCGGTCAACCGGAGTGGCATCAGCGCCGGTGTTGTCGAGTCGCACCCGACACAGGGGCCCTTCCCACTGACGGGTTTGAAGCAGATGGGGTGGCAACGCATTATCATTCGCCAGCTGGCGAACTCGGGACAAGAGGGATGTCATCACTACTCCTTGTAGTTCGAAAAGGGTTCTATCAGACAATGTTCAACAGATAATCTGCATACAAATCAGCTTCAAACGAACTGATTTCAGTTGTTATTGTTTTAATGCCGCGACCCGGCCTCTCTGGTAAACTGCGATTTTTCTTCCCAGTCGATGAGGTTCACGTGATCGCGCAACGCGCCTTGCTGTACTTTCGTGACTTTATGGTCATCGTCGCCTGCCTGCTGGCAGGCAAATCCGTGGCAGCCATCCTGCCTTTCGCCTTTCCCGGCAGCATCATCGGCATGCTGTTGCTGTTTGTGCTGCTCTCCCTGCAACTGATCAAGCTGCATTGGGTCGAGCTGGGGGCAGGCTTGCTGCTGCGCCACATGGGCGTGCTGTTCGTGCCGGTTGCAGTCGGACTGGTGGCCTGGCTTGAGCCCCTGCGCCAATCCTTCGGCGTCATCATGCTCTGCATCGTGCTCGGGATCGTGCTGATCCTCGCAACCGTCGGTCGGCTCTACCAGAGGATGAACAAATGATCTTCTGGCTAGCGATCCCTCTGACCCTGGCGCTCTATTTCGCCACCCGTGCCCTCTATCGCCGCCTGCCCTGGCCCATCATCAACCCTGTGCTGGTGCCGACCGCGGTGATCATCGGCCTGCTGCTCTGGTTTGATCTGCCCCTTGAGCAGTACGAGCGCGGCAGCAGCCCCATTACCATGCTGCTGGAGCCCGCAGTAGTTGCGCTGGCGCTGCCGCTCTATCAACAGGCGCGCCAGATCCAGGCCAAGCTCAAGCCCATCCTAATCTGTACCCTCGCCTCCGTCTTGATCTCGGTGTGCACAACCCTGCTGATCGGTCATTTTATGGACATAGATCCGGCACTACTTGCTTCGCTTGCCACCAAATCGATTACCACCCCGCTCGCCATGAGCGTCAGCCAGTCCATTGGCGGCATTCCTGCCATCGCGGCCGCCGTGGTGGTGGTGGTGGGGATTGTCGGTGCCCTGATCGGCTATCCACTGCTCAAACTGCTGAAAGTGACCGACCCGGAAGCGCAAGGGCTCGCCATGGGAGCCTGTGCCCACGCCATCGGCACCGCCACCTCCGCCGAGAAGGGGATCACCCAGGGCGCCTTTGCCTCGCTCGCCATGGTGGTATGCGGGATCCTCACCGCGGCCGTCGCCCCGCTGCTGTTTGCCATCTATCACTGGCTGATCTGATGACCCCATTGACCACCTGTTGACCATTCCGGGGGGCCTGCTGGCCTCTCGGGGTGCGACCTGCCGCACAATTTGCACAAGACAAACGTTTCCATTACCATCCCCCTCCGTTTGCCCGTCAGGGCGTGAGCCTGCTCACACATTTACCCGAGCTTGCTCCCTACAATGGCCGCCCAATTGGCCTTTGAGGACACACTATGCATCCCCGTTTTGCCAAGCCATTCGATACCCTCTCTGCCCCGCTCAAAGCAGCCGTGCAGCCCATGCTGGATAGTGCCGACTTCAACGCCCGCTTCACGCCGGAGCAAGTCGCCACCCTGAAAGCCGCCACAGGTCTTGACGATCGCGCCCTGCGCCTCGCCCTGTTGCCGCTGGCCGCTGCCTGCTCGGTAGCACCCATTTCCAAGTTTTACGTCGGTGCCATCGCCTGCGGCCTGAGCGGCAGCTGGTACTTCGGTGCCAACATGGAGTTTGCGGGGCAAGGTCTGTTCCACTCGGTTCACGCCGAGCAGTCCGCCATCTCCAACGCCTGGCTGGGTGGCGAGACCGGGATCAGCGAAATCACCGTCAACTACACCCCCTGCGGCCACTGCCGTCAGTTCATGAACGAGCTGAGCACCGCCAAGATCCTGAAAGTCTCTCTGCCCGATGACCTGAGCGCCCTGCAATCCTTCCTGCCCCACTCGTTTGGCCCAGCGGACCTCGACATCACGGATGCGCTGATGAGCCCGCAGGATCACGCAGAGCTTGAGCTTCAAAGCGAAGACCCGCTGTGGCAAGCCGCGCTGGCCGCCGCCCGTCAAAGCTATGCCCCCTATAGCCAGGGCTATGCCGCGGTGGCGCTGCAATTTGCCGATGGCCGCATCTTCTCTGGCCGCTACGCCGAGAACGCCGCCTTCAACCCCAGCCTGCCACCGATGCAGATGGCCTGTGCCCATGCGGTGCTTAACGGCGAAGATCTCGCCACCATCCGCCGCGCCGTGCTGCTGGAGAATAAAAACGGCCAGATCAGCCAGCGTGACTCCGCCCAGTCCACCCTCAAGGCGCTGGGCTCGGTCGAACTGGAGTATCAGGCAGTTTGATCCCGGCTTTGTGTCGATATTTGTGTCGATAAACGAAAGCCCCCGCACCTTGGTACGGGGGCTTTTTACTTGGCCGTTTAATCGGGGGCAGCCCTTGATCTCACGGCTTGGCGCGGTTGATCACCCCGTATAACCGATTGCTGATCAGACCGGTTTTAGCCGCGCCGTGAAGTGGCGCAGCAGCGGCGGCTCGTAGTCAAAGGTGAGTCCGCGAATGTCGCTGGCCCGCGCTTTCACTGCGATCAGGCAGTCGGCCACATAGTCCATGTGATCCCGGGTGTAGACCCGGCGCGGAATGGTAAGACGCAGCAGTTCAAAGTCCGCCGCCTCCTGCTTGCCGGTGGCGGGATCGCGCCCCAGCAGCAGGGAGCCAATCTCCACCCCGCGCACGCCCCCTTCCAGATAGAGCTCGCAGGCGAGCGCATGGGCTGGGAACTGCTCGGCCGGAATATGGGGCAGCAGCTTTTTGGCATCGACAAAGACCGCATGGCCGCCGGTGGGGGTCTGGATCGGGATGCCCGCCTCGGCCAGCCGCTCGCCGAGATAGGCCACCTGACTGATGCGGTAGGTGAGATACTCCTCATCCATCCCCTCACGCAGGCCGATGGCAAGCGCCGCCATGTCCCGCCCGGCGAGGCCGCCGTAGGTGACAAACCCCTCCATCGCCACGCAGCGCACCTGCACGGCGCGGAACAGGTCGAGATCCTCTTTAAAGCAACACAACCCGCCGATATTGACCAGTCCGTCCTTCTTGGCCGACATGGTGAAAATGTCCCCCAACGCGAACATCTGGCGCACTATCTCCTTGATGCTGTGCTTGGCATAGGCCGGATCCCGCTCCTTGATAAACCAGGCGTTCTCGGCAAAGCGAGCGGCGTCGATCACCACCGGAATATGGTGGCGACGGGCCAGTTCGGAAACCGCCTCCATATTGGCCATGGAGACCGGCTGACCACCGGCGCTGTTGCAGGTGACCGTGATGATGATGCCGGCCACGTTGTCGGCCCCCAGGGTCTCGATGGTGTCGGTCAGGCGAGGGAGATCAAAATCCCCTTTCCAGGCGTAGGGCGCCGTGGTGTCGAGGGCTTTCGGGTTGAGCAGGTTGATGGCCCGCGCGCCAGCCAACTCCACGTGAGCCTTGGTGGTGTCAAAGTGGTAGTTGGAGATAAAGACCGGCGCCTTGCCCTTGCAACGCTTGACCAGCTCGGGGAAGAGGATCTGCTCGGCCCCGCGCCCCTGGTGGGTGGGCATCACATGCTGGTAGCCAAAAATCTCGCGCACCGTGCGCTCCAGCTCGACGAAGTTGCGGCTGCCCGCATAGGCCTCATCCCCCATCATGATGCCAGCCCACTGACAGTCGGACATGGCACCGGTACCGCTGTCGGTCAGCAGGTCGATATAGACATCTTCGGCCAGCAGCAGGAAGGGGTTCCAGCCAGCGGCCTCGAGGGCGGTGCGGCGCTCGGCGCCAGTGGTCTGTTTGATGGGCTCGACCATCTTGATACGAAACGGCTCGGGTATACGACGCATAAAATACTCCTCACCGGCGCTAGGCCAGTGTGTTTGAAATCGGGATTGGCAAAGAGGCCGGGGCGATCGGGGTCGTCCGGCTGACAAATTCAAACGGCGGGTGCCGCCAATCAGCGGTGAGGAAAGTCGAAGGTGAGAATGGGATCCCGGGTATACCAGTGGGCGAGCAGGCAAGCTGCCCGGGGCGTAGCTGTCATGATTGGCATCACTCCCCTCCATATCGGTTGTAGACAGTCGGTGGCCAACAAGATCCATTGATGGATGCTGCCAACGGGCAGCCTCGCCACGTTAACGGCTGGTTAATTGGCAAACAAGGGGCGCACCGACGGGCTGTGCGCCCGCTCACAAAGTGGGCATCTGCGCGGCAAACCGGCAGCGAGGTTGATCCGCCCGCGCTCCCGCTTCGTTATTCTCCCTACCCACACGCCACATCCCCCATCAGCCAAGGCCGGAAGCCATCATGCATCGCAAACCCCATCTGCCCGAGAAGATCTGCCCCGTCTGCCAGCGCCCCTTCAGTTGGCGGCGCAAGTGGGCGCGCAGCTGGGAGGAGGTTCGCTACTGCAGCGAACGCTGTCGCCACGCTCGTCACCGCAGCCAGCAACCTGAGGGGGAGCGAGTCTGATGGAGCTGCGCCTTGTTCTCGGCGATCAGCTGAACGCCGGTCACAGCTGGTTTCGCACCCCGGATCCGGCGGTCTGCTATCTGATGGCGGAACTACGTCAGGAGACCGACTACTGCCGCCACCATCGACAGAAGGTGCTGGCCTTCTTTGCCGCCATGCGCGCCTTCGCGGCAGCCCTCACCCAAGCGGGCCACCGCGTCTGTTACCTGACCCTGGATGAGAGCGCCCGCTGGCCCGATTTGCCCAGCTTGCTGGAGGCTCAACTCGAAGCACATCAGGCCAGCAGCTTTGCCTGGCAGAGCCCGGACGAGTGGCGCCTTGCCAGCCAGTTGAAAAGCTGGGCGGCGGGCCTGGCCATCCCTGCCACCGAGGTGGAGAGCGAGCATTTTCTCACCCCCCGCGATGGCTGGCAGCGCTACCCCCACAGCCGGATGGAGTTCTTCTACCGCGCCCTGCGCAAGCAATACCAAGTGCTGCTCGATGAGTGCGGCCAACCCCTTGGCGGGCGCTGGAATTTTGATGACGAGAACCGCGCCAAGCTGCCGGCGAGCCAGCCCATCCCGGCGCCCCTCACCTTTGCCAACGAGGTGATCGAGATTGATGCCATGCTGACCCGCCACGGGGTCAGCACCATAGGCGAGGCAGATGCCAGCAAACTGCCGTGGCCTATCACCCGGCGCCAGAGTCGCGAGCTGCTGGCCCATTTTCTGGCCCACTGCCTGCCCCACTTTGGCCGCTATCAGGATGCCCTGAGCGAGCGGGGCTGGAGTCTGTTTCACAGCCGACTGTCGTTTTCCCTCAACAGCAAAATGCTTCATCCGCTTGAGGTGATTCGGGCCGCCGAATCCCACTGGCAGGCCAATCAGGCCACCATCACGTTGGCACAGGTGGAGGGGTTTATTCGCCAGATCCTCGGCTGGCGCGAGTTTGTCCGCGCCCTCTACTGGGAAAAGATGCCGGGCTATCAGCAGATCAATTTTCTCGGGGCCAACCGGCCGCTGCCCGGTTTCTTCTGGAGCGGCGAAACCAGGATGGCCTGCGTGCGACACGCCATTGGCCAGTCCCTCGAGCACGGTTACGCCCACCATATCCAGCGGCTGATGGTGACCGGCAACTTTGCCCTGTTGGCGGGGCTTGATCCTGACGAGGTGGATCAGTGGTATCTCGGCATCTATGTGGATGCCATCGAGTGGGTGGAGCTGCCCAACACCCGCGGCATGAGCCAGTTTGCCGATGGCGGCCTGATGGGCAGCAAGCCCTACGCCAGCAGCGGCGCCTATCTCGAGCGGATGGGCCACTACTGCAAGGGGTGCCACTATCAGGTCAAAGCCCGCCACGGCGACGGAAGTTGCCCCTTCAACAGCCTCTACTGGCACTTTCTTTGGCGCAATCGGGATAAACTGGGCGGCAATCCCCGCCTCGCCCTCCCCTATGCCAACTGGGATGGCCAAGCCGCAGAACAACAGCAGGCCATTTTGGCGACGGCGGAGCAGTACCTGATCAAGCTGGAGCAGCTGTAAGCGGGCCATACCCCCTGACACAGCCCTGAAAACAGCGCAGCGATTTACGCTGGCAATCAGGCTCTCCATCGCACCAAACACCAGCTTGTGACAGGCAAGCAGACGGAGATCCCAATCCTGCGCAGAGCGGTTGAATATCCTGTGGCGGCTGATTATGGTGGTGGCCACATCAGGAGATCAGTCAAGGAAAGACGATATGGAGATAGTGATTCTCGGTGGCGGCGTAATTGGGGTAACCAGCGCCTGGTATCTGGCCAAAGCGGGTCACAAGGTGACCTTGCTGGAGCGACAAGGTGGCGTCGCCCTAGAAACCAGCCATGCCAACGCCGGGCAGATATCCCCGGGTTATGCGGCCCCCTGGGCGGCCCCCGGCATTCCCCTCAAGGCCGCCAAGTGGATGCTGCAAAAGCATGCCCCCTTCACCGTGCGCCCCACTGCCGACCCCTTCCAGCTACGCTGGATGCTCAGAATGCTCGCCAACTGTACCCCGACCGCCTATGCCACCAACAAGGGGCGCATGGTGCGTCTGGCCGAATACAGTCGCGACTGTATGAAGGCACTGCGTGACGAGCTCAACATCGATTACGAAGGGCGCCAGCTCGGCACCCTGCAACTGTTTAGAAGCCAGTCCCAGCTCGATGCCAGTCAGCGCGATATCGAGGTGCTGGAGGAGTATGGCGTCCCTTACCAGTCGCTGGATGCCAGCGGCTGCGAGGCGGCAGAGCCTGCGCTGGCGCGGGTGCGCGGCAAAATCGTCGGCGGCCTGCGCCTGCCCGGCGACGAGACCGGCGACTGCTTCCGCTTCACCAAGGCCCTTGCCCTTGAAGCCGAGAAGCTCGGGGTCAAGTTCGTCTTCAACTGCGATATCGACGAGATTGAGCAAGCCCGCGGCCGCGCCGTGGCGGTGCGGGCGGGCGAGCAGCGCTATCGCGCCGATGCCATCGTCTGTGCGCTCGGCAGTTATGCCACCGGTTTTCTGCGGCCGCTGCTGCGCCCGCTCGGGCTGGAGCTGCCGGTCTATCCGGTCAAGGGCTACTCCCTCACCCTGCCGATGATCAACGCCGAGGCCGCGCCGCGCAGTACCGTGCTGGACGAGACCTACAAGGTGGCCATCACCCGTTTTGACGAGCGGATCCGGGTCGGCGGCATGGCGGAGCTGTCGGGCTACAACCTCGCCTTGAATCCGAGACGCCACGACACTCTGGCAATGGTGGTGGGCGATCTCTTCCCCGCAGGGGGCGATATCAGCAAGGCAGAGTTCTGGACCGGCCTGCGTCCCATGACGCCGGACGGCACCCCGCTGGTGGGGCCAAGCCCCATTCCCGGCCTCTGGCTCAATACCGGCCACGGCACCCTGGGCTGGACCATGGCGGCCGGTTCGGGTCAGCTTCTGTGCGATCTTATCAGCGGCAGCGAACCCGCCATCAGCGATGAAGGGCTCACCCTGGCCCGTTACGGCTAAGCGCATAACCGGTCGGGCTGTTTCACTCGCCAACTACGCCCTCAGACAACAACAGAGGACGTCCTCAACCGCTTTATTGACAGGCCACCGCCATAAACGGTGGCCTTTTCGTCTGATGTTGACCTTCTCCCTCCCCGTCTACCTGAGCGGTGCTCTGGCTGCCGGTTAATGCAGCAAACGGCACAGAATATTGCGCAATTCGACTTGCGCAAGCCGCCACAATCCGTAATGTGGATAGACGCATTTTTCGCAGCGCATATTTTTTAAATGACCTGTAAACCGCTTGTAAACAGGCGTCGCCAGACAAGGGGTTACGGGTGTCACCGCGAGTTTCTTTAGCAGCAATCCAGGGTAGGACATTATGAAAAAAGTAGGTTTGGTCGGTTGGCGTGGCATGGTGGGATCGGTTCTGATGAGCCGGATGCAGGAAGAACAGGATTTCGCCCATATTCAACCCACATTCTTCACCACCTCCCAGGCCGGTGAGGCCGCACCCAACTTCGGCGTCGATGCCGGTACTCTGCAGGACGCCTTCGATATCGAGGCGCTGGCCAAGCAGGATATCATCATCACCGCCCAGGGCGGCGACTACACCAAGGATGTCTATCCGCGCCTGAAAGCCGCAGGCTGGCAGGGCTAC
>NZ_JAAKNE010000136.1:0-10729 GCF_049170755.1 Aeromonas sp. 604176 | reverse complement strand
GCCATCGGCGAGTTCCAGCTGGTGCAGGGCAAGCTCGCCGACATGTATACCCGCCTCGCCAGCAGCCGGGCGCTGGTCTACTCGGTGGCGAGCGCCTGCGATCAGGGTCGCACCAGCCGTAAAGATTGCGCCGCAGCCATCCTGTTTGCCGCCGAAAACGCCACCCAGATGGCCCTCGACGCTATCCAGCTGCTCGGCGGCAACGGTTACATCAACGAATACCCCACTGGCCGCCTACTGCGGGACGCCAAAATCTACGAGATCGGCGCCGGTACCTCGGAGATCCGCCGCTGGCTCATCGGCCGCGAGCTGATGGGAGAAAATGCATGAGTCGTATCCACTCCCACCTTGACACGGCGAGCCCGGAATATGCGGCTAATCGGACCGCCATGCAGGGGCTGGTCGACGATCTCCATATCCGCATTGCCGAGATCGCGCAAGGGGGCGGCGCGGCCAACAACGCCCGCCATCAGGCCCGTGGCAAGCTGCTGCCCCGCGAGCGCATCAATCAGCTGCTGGACCCGGGCTCCCCGTTTCTCGAACTGTCGGCGCTGGCTGGCTGGCAGGTCTATGACGAGCCGGTGCCCGCCGCCGGTATCATCACCGGCATCGGCCGGGTCTCGGGCAGGCTCTGCATGCTGGTGGTGAACGATGCCACTGTGAAAGGCGGCACCTACTACCCGCTCACGGTGAAAAAGCACCTGCGCGCCCAGGCCATCGCCGAGCGGCTGCGCCTCCCCTGCCTCTATCTGGTAGATTCCGGCGGCGCCTTCTTGCCGATGCAGGACGAGGTGTTCCCCGACCGGGATCACTTTGGCCGCATCTTCTACAACCAGGCCCGCATGTCGGCCCAGAACATCCCCCAGCTGGCGGTGGTGATGGGGCTCTGCACCGCAGGCGGCGCCTATGTGCCCGCCATGGCGGACGAATCCATCATGGTCAGGGAGCAAGCCACCATCTTTCTGGCGGGTCCGCCGCTGGTCAAGGCCGCCACCGGCGAGGAGATCAGCGCCGAGGCCCTGGGCGGCGCCGAAGTACACTGCGCCCACTCCGGCGTTGCTGATCATATGGCCCGTGACGATGCCCACGCGCTGGCCATCGCCCGCACGCTGGTGACTCATCTGGGTAGCGAGTCGGTAGAGAGCAGCCCCGGCTACGAGCCCCCCAGCTACCCGATCGAGGAACTCTACGGTCTGGTGGGCACCAGTCTCAAACGCCCTTACGACGCCCGCGAACTGATTGCACGACTGGTGGATGGCTCTGATTTTGACGAATTCAAGGCGCTGTTCGGCACCACACTGGTGACCGGCTTTGCCCGTATTTGCGGCATGGAAGTGGGGATCCTCGCCAACAACGGCGTGCTGCACAGCGACAGTGCCCAGAAGGGGGCCCACTTTATCCAACTCTGTAACCGGCGTGCCATCCCGCTGCTCTTTTTGCAGAACATCACCGGCTTTATGGTGGGGAGTAGCGCGGAAAAAGAGGGGATCGCCAAGCACGGCGCCAAGCTGGTCACCGCCGTGGCCTGCAGCCGGGTGCCCAAGATCACCCTGATCGTCGGCGGCAGCTTTGGTGCCGGCAACTACGGCATGTGTGGCCGCGCTTATGAACCCGATTTTCTCTTTAGCTGGCCCAACAGCCGTATCTCTGTCATGGGGGGCGAGCAAGCTGCCGGGGTGCTGGTGCAGGTGCGTCGGGACAAGCTGGCTACCGAGGGCAAAGACTTGAGCGAACAGGAAGCGGCCGCCATCCGCGCGCCCGTGATCGAACAGTATGAGCGCCAGGGTCACCCCTACTACGCCAGCGCCCGCCTCTGGGATGATGGCGTCATCGACCCGGCCCAGAGCCGCACCGTGCTGGCACTGGCGCTCGCCGCCTGTCAGGGTGCCCGCATTGAACCCGAGCAGTACGGCATCTTCCGGATGTAAGGAGCAAACCCATGTCAGATCCACTTACTTCCTCCCAGACCCCATTTCGGCTGGAGCGGCATGGCCCGCTGGCCGAGCTGGTGCTGTCGCGCCCGGCCCGTCACAACGCCTTTGATGCCGACCTGATGCTGGGGCTGCTCGACTGCCTCGATGACCTGGCCCATCTCCATGGTCATGATCTTGCCGAACGTCCTCACGCCCTGCTGCTACGTGCCGAGGGAAAACACTTTTGCGCAGGCGCCGACCTCAATTGGATGCGTAATCTGGCCCACGCCGATTTCGAGCACAATCGCGAAGACGCCCGGGTACTGGCCCGGCTGATGCAGACCCTCGACGAGCTCCCCTTCCCCACGGTAGCTCTGGTGCAGGGGGCCGCATATGGCGGGGCGCTCGGCCTCATCTGCGCCTGCGATCTGGTGCTGGCCAGCGATGATGCGCGCTTCTGCCTCTCAGAGGTGAGCCTGGGTCTGGTGCCTGCGGTGATCAGCCCCTACGTGGTGCGCACCATGGGAATGCGTCAGGCGCGCCGCTACATGCTCAGTGCCGAGCCGTTCGATGCCATCACCGCCTGTCGGCTCAATGTGGCACATCAACTCTGCAAGCCGGATCAACTGCTGGTGGAGGGGCGGGCGCAGGCCCTTCGTCTGTGCCGCAACGGGCCGGAGGCGATGAAAGAGACCAAACGGCTGCTGGCGGCGATAGAGGCCCATCCCTCCCGCCTTCATGAAGAGAGAACCGTCGAGACCATCGCCCGGGTTCGGGTGGGGCTCGAAGCCCAGGAGGGGATGCAGGCCTTCTTCGACAAACGCCCTCCCGCCTGGCGTCCCCGTTTCAAGGATGAGACATGACCCATCACACTCAAATTAAGCGCCTGCTGATTGCCAATCGCGGCGAAATCGCCGTGCGCATCATCAAGACGGCGAAACGCCTCGGCATTCACACCATCGCGATCTACTCAGATGCCGACGCCCAAGCTATGCACACCCGTCTGGCCGATGAGGCCTGGCATTTGGGGCCCGCACCGGCCAGAGAGAGCTATCTGGACACCAGCAAGGTGCTGAAGATTGCCAAAGAGGCGCGTGCCGATGCCATCCATCCCGGTTACGGCTTTCTGTCGGAAAACAGCGATTTTGCCACCGCCTGCGAACAGCGCGGCCTGCGCTTTGTCGGCCCAAGCGGCGCCGCCATTCTCGCCATGGGCGACAAATCGGGCGCCAAGGCGCTGATGCAGGCTGCCGGCGTACCTGTGCTGCCCGGCTATCACGGCACGGATCAGCGGCCGGACTTTTTGCGCGATCAGGCGAGCCAGATTGACTTCCCGCTACTTATCAAGGCGGCCAGTGGCGGCGGTGGCAAGGGGATGCGTAGGGTCGATCAGCTGGCCGACTTTGACGAGTCGCTGGCGGCAGTCAAACGGGAAGCCAAGGCCGCCTTTGGTGACGATCTGGTGCTGCTGGAGCACTATCTGCCCCAGGCTCGCCATGTGGAAGTACAGGTCTTTGCCGATAGCCTCGGCAACGCCATCTATCTGGGGGACAGGGATTGCTCCTTGCAGCGACGCCATCAGAAGGTGATCGAAGAGGCTCCCGCCCCCGACATCCCTCCGGCTCTGCGCCGCGCCATGGGGGAGGCAGCCGTGGCCGCAGCCAAAGCCATCAATTATCAGGGGGCTGGCACCATCGAGTTCCTGCTCTGCAAGGATGAGTTCTTCTTTATGGAGATGAACACCCGGCTGCAGGTAGAGCATCCGGTCACCGAAGCGGTAACCGGGCAGGATCTGGTGGCCTGGCAACTGGCCGTGGCCGAAGGCAAGCCGCTGCCACTTACCCAAGAGGAAGTGGTGCTGCGCGGCCATGCAGTGGAGGCGCGCCTCTACGCTGAGGATGTAGCAGCCGGTTTTCTGCCTGCCAGCGGGCCCATCCACTGGCTCCACTGGCCCGTTGGCGTGCGCATCGACACCGGCGTCACCGCTGGCGATGAGGTCAGCCCCTATTACGATCCCATGATCGCCAAGCTGATCGCCCACGGCCAGAGTCGCGCCGAGGCGTTCGCTCAACTGGCCGATGCGCTGGCGGCACTGGATCTCGGGCCGCTGGTGCACAACGGCCCGCTGCTGCTGCGCCTGTGTGAAGAGCCCGACGTCCTGGCCATGGGCCACCATACCCAGTGGCCCATTCCCACCACAGCACGGCCCATTCCTGAGCTCGCCTGGCCGCTGGCCGCCCTCTGGCTGGCGAGCCGCCCTGCGGGCACCTCCCCCTGGCAGCAAGCCTGCGGATTTCGGCTGGGGCCGGATCGCTGCTGGACAGCGGCGGTGCGCATTGGTGATGAGCACCGGGTATTGACCCTTAACGATCATGGCGGCCAGTTTGAGTGGCAAGGGGAGAGCCGTTGCTACCAGAGAGGTGACGATCATATCCGGCTACAACAGGGTGGCTGCTGGCAGCAGATCCCCATTCAGACGGTCGCAGGCTCGGAGGCAACCTTCATCATGATCCTAGGGGGCCAGCGCATCCGTTTCACTGCTGATGATCAGCAGCACAGCCACCACCATGAGCAGGCAAACGAGAAGGCGCAGGGCGCCATCGCGCCCATGCATGGCATAGTGGTAGCCGTGCTGATCGAGCAGGGGCAAACAGTCAGCAAGGGGCAACCCCTGCTGGTGCTGGAGGCGATGAAGATGGAACACCAGTTGCGTGCAGAGCGGGATGGGGTAATTGAAACCCTGCAGTGCAAACAGGGCGAGCAGGTAAGCCAGGGAACCGTGCTGGTGCGCTTTGCCGAAGAGACTGCTTCACAGGAGGAACACCCATGAACCGATCACAGGACGTCCGTGACGACAGGGTCAGTTTGGTGGAGATGGGGCCGCGAGATGGCCTGCAAAATGAAGCTGCGCCCCTCTCCCTGGTACAGCGGCTGGAGCTGATCCAGCGCCTTACCGACAGCGGCCTGCAACGCATCGAGGTGGGTGCCTTTGTCTCTGCCAAAAAAGTGCCGCAGATGGCGGACTCCGCAGCGCTGTTCGAGGCACTGCCGCGCAAGGGCTCAACCCGTTACGGCGCTCTGGTGCCCAATCTGCAAGGCTTGCAGGCAGCCATTGCCGCCCGAGCCGATGAGATAGGCCTCTTCACCGCCTGCTCCGATGGCTTTACCCGGGCCAATATCGGCATCAGCGTGGAGGAGTCGCTGGTGCGCTTCGCCCCGCTGGTGCAGGAAGCTCGCCGCCTCGGCATCAAGGTGCGCGGCTACCTCTCCACCGTCATCGCCTGCCCGTTCGATGGCCCGACCCGCCCGAAACGAGTCGCCGCCATGGCCGAGCAACTGCTGGATCTCGGTTGCCACGAAATTTCGCTGGGGGACACCATCGGCGTCGGCACTCCGGGCACCGTGGCGCCCATGCTGGATGCGGTGCTGCACGAGATCCCGGCGGGGCGACTCGCGGTCCATTTTCACGACACCTACGGCCAGGGGTTGGCCAACCTGCTACCCGCGCTGGAGCGCGGCATTCGCACCATCGACTGCTCGGTGGCGGGGCTTGGCGGCTGTCCCTATGCGCCGGGCGCCTCCGGCAATGTGGCGTCAGAAGAGGTGGTCTACCTGCTGCACGGCCTTGGCATGACGACCGGGGTTGATCTCGACACACTGGCGGCCACCGGCCAGTGGGTGAGCGAGCAGCTCGCTCGCCCCAACGGCTCGCGGGTCGGTCAGGCCCTGCACGCCAATGCCGAGCGGCTGCGTGCCCGCCTCTGCCAGCCACACGCCCAGCAACAGGAGTCATGATCATGTCCCGTTCCCTGCCCG
The DNA here is from genome assembly GCF_049170755.1 of Aeromonas sp. 604176. Classification (NCBI taxonomy): domain Bacteria; kingdom Pseudomonadati; phylum Pseudomonadota; class Gammaproteobacteria; order Aeromonadales; family Aeromonadaceae; genus Aeromonas; species Aeromonas sp. 604176. Next base: position 5,000 of record NZ_JAAKNE010000136.1, on the reverse strand, counting down.
GCAAGGAGATCACCTACAGCATTTCGGAGCTGGCCCACGAATTCGATGTCACGCCGCGCACCATCCGCTACTACGAGGATGAGGGGCTGCTCACCCCGCTGCGGGAGGGGCAAACCCGCATCTACAGCCATCGGGACAAGATCCGGCTCAAGTTGACCCTGCGCGGCAAACGGCTGGGGTTTAGCCTGGCCGAGATCCGCGAGCTGTTCGATATGTACGACACCGACAAATCGAGCAAAACCCAGCTCCACTCCATGATCCAGCTGATCGAGACAAAACGCGGCGTGCTGCGCCAACAACTGGAGGATATCCAGATGGTGATGGCCGAGCTGGAAGCCGCCGAACAACGCTGTGTTAATTCCCTTAACAGCTTGAAAACCGACACAGATTAACCGAATCTGGGATCATGTCATTACCTTGGTGATCTCATGAAATATTGGTGCTGGTTATTGTTGTTCCTCAGCCTGCCCGGTTGGTGCCATTCCCTCGTCAAGGTTGGTGGCTATCCCTATGCGCCCTTCGTGGTCAAACTCTCAGATGCGCACTATGAAGGGCTGACACTGGATCTTATCGAGCAGCTCAACGCGGTGCAAAAAGAGGTGACCTTCGTCTTTGTCCCCACCTCGGCTGCCAACCGCTACAAAGCGCTTGATATGGGTCGCTTTTCGTTGATGCTGTTTGAAGACAGCAACTGGGGCTGGCAAACGGAGAAACTCAAGATGACTGCGCCTTTTCTCGGTGGTGGCGAAGTCTATGTGGCCCTGAGCAAAGAGGGCCGGGATCAGCGCTTTTTCGATGACCCCTCTCGGCACCACCTTATCGGGGTGACCGGCTACCACTACGGCATCGGCCAGTTCAATGCCGATCCCATCTACCTGCAGCGCAAGCTCAATATCACCCTGGTCAAAGACAATGTCAGCGCCCTGCAAGCACTGCTCAAAGGGCGTGGTGAGGTGGCCATTATCAACGTCTCTTACCTTAACCAGTATCTGCTGGCCCATCCCGACACAGCCAACCAGCTGCTGATCTCGAAAAAATGGGATCAACAGTATCAACACCGCGCCATTCTTCACCCTGCGGCACCCATTACTCCTGCCCAGCTGGAACAATGGCTGGCAGCCCTGCAACAAAAGGGTGAACTGGATCGCCTTTGGACAAAGTACGGCGTACAACAGTACGCAACCCCATGATTACTATCCAGCTTTTCTGTACCATGGTGGGAACCAAATGGGAGTGCACCAAATGAACACTACCGAGCCAGCGTCCCACAAACCCCGCTTTCTGCGCTACCTTGCCTACGCTTTCCTGCTGCTTCTTATCCTGATCACACTGCTGCTGTGGCAAACCCCCCGTCTGATCCAGCGCTATCTGCCCGGCTGGCTGGCCGAACACTACGGCCTGCAGCTGACGCTGGGGGAGATTGACGTAGGTCTGCGCAACCCTTCTCTCACCCTCGGCGCGACTGCCCTGCTCGATGCCAAGCAGCAGCCCATCATCGGTTTTGAACAGCTCTTTATCACCCCAAACCTGCAAGCCAGCTGGCAGCAGAAAGGGGTCGTGCTTTCCGCCGTCACCCTGACCAAACCCGTGGTACAGCTGCAACGGCTGGCAGACAAAAAGGGGGATGTTCGACTCAATCTGACCGATGCACTGGCCACCCTGCTCTCCCCTGCCCCCTCCCCCAAGCCCGAAACAGCCAGCGCCCCGCTACTGGTCGACATTGCCAGCATCGCAGTCACTGACGGCCATGTGCGCTATCAAGATCAGCGCAAGGAGAGTGAACCCGGCTGGTTGCCACCCCTCAATCTGGAAAAAGTGGCCCTCAAACTCGATAACCTGCGCACCGAGGCAAACCATCCGACCGCCTATCAGCTGAACGCCGCCATCAACGGCAAAAGCAGCCTCGCCGCTCACGGCAAGCTCGATGTGATGAGCGGCATGGGTCAGGGCAAGGTGAGCCTCAAGCAGGTCGAGCTGACCCCCTTCGCCCCGCTCTGGGCACCCTATCTCAAGCTGGATCTTGCCAAGGGCCACGCCAATGCAGAGGTGGAGTACCAGCTTAAAGAGGGCAAGCAAGGGGTGCTGTGGCAATTGTCCAAAGGCAAGCTGACGCTGGACAACTGGCAGCTTAAAAAACACCAGGGCGACGAGTTTGCCCGCTTCGGCCAGCTGGCGCTTAGCGATCTGGCTGTCGATGGCCAGAAACAGTCGATCCAGATCGGCAAGGTGACCCTGCAACACCCCCTGATCAAGGCCACCCTCAACCCACAGCAGGAACTGGATCTGGCTGACTTGCTGATTGAACAGGCCCCCGCCAAACCGGTCAAAGGGGCCAACGCCGCAAACGAGGTGGCCAACAATGCGGCGCCCAAGTCGGCACAACAAACAAAAGCAGCCGGTAACGGCAAGAAACACGGGGCAGACAAACCCTGGCAGTGGCAAATCAAGCAGATCCTTATCGACAAGGGCGATCTCACCCTCACCGAATCCAGCAGCGGCAAACCGCAGGCACGCCAGCTCTCCGGCCTCAAGTTGGCGCTGGGGCCACTGGGCAGCAAGGGGGAGCAACCGAGCAAACTGACTCTGGCCACCCAGTTCAACCAGAGCAGCCCCCTCGCCTTTGATGGCCAACTGACCCTGAGCCCCTTCACCCTTAGCGGCGACATCAACCAGCAGGGGCTACCCCTCACGCTGGCACAACCCTATCTGGCCGATCTGGTACGCATCAAGGTGCAAAACGGGCTGCTGAGCAGCAAGACCCGCCTCGATCTCGCCACCACCGCCCAAGGAGGTCTCAGCAAGCTGACCCTGCAAGGGGGGCTCGACGTCAACGGGCTCAAGGTGGTCGATCGGGCAGACAATCAGCGGCTGCTGGAGTTCAACACCCTGGCTCTCACCGGTCTGACGTACGACGGCATCAGCCAGCAGATGCGGATCAAGGAGATTACCCTGAACAAGCCCTTCGCCCGCATCGAGATCAACGAGGATGGCACCACCAACCTGCAACAGCTGCTGTTGCCGCAACCGGCGGCAACCAAAAGTACTCACGCGACGGCAGGCAGCAAGGCTTCCGACTTTCGTTTCACCATTGACCAGCTCCGTACCGAGCAGGGCAACCTGCGCTTTGCCGACCGCAGCCTGAGTCAGGATTTTGTGGCCGATATCGCCTCGCTGGGCGGCCAGAGCCGTCATATCAGCAATATTCCGGGGCAACGCTCCGATCTCGCCTTCAACGGCAAGGTGGATCGCTATGCGCCGGTGACCATTCGCGGCGGTACCAACTTGCTGGTGGCCAACCCGATCCTCGACATCGCGGTGGCCTTCCACAATCTGGAACTCACCACCTTTACCCCCTATTCGGGCACCTATGCCGGTTATGCCATCGACAAGGGGCAGCTTTCCATGAAACTGCACTACAAGCTGGAGGGCAATCGGCTGGAGGGGGATAACGACATCACCATCAAGAAGCTGCAACTGGGCGAGAAGATCAAGAGCGATCAGGCCAAGGATCTGCCGCTGGGGCTGGCCATCGCCCTGCTAAGCGATGCCAACGGGGTGATACAGATGAACCTCAAGGTGAAGGGGGATCTCGATCAACCGGACTTCAGCATCGGCAATATCTTCTGGGATGTGCTGGGCAACACCCTGAGCAAGGCGATCACCTCCCCCTTCTCCCTGCTCGCCTCGCTGGCCGATGGCACCGAAGATCTCGACGAACTTCCCTTCCTGCCGGGGGATCCCGATCTCACCCCCACCCAGCAGGAGAAACTGGTCAAGCTGGCGCAGGCCCTCAAGGATAGACCCAAGCTCAGCATGAACATTCGCGGCAAGGTCAACTTCAACGAGGAGCGCCCCATCCTGCAACGGCAAAAGCTGGAACGGGTACTGGCCAAGCTCACCGGCAATCAGGCGGATCTCGACCTGCTGGAACAGGACCCCGCCCTGCAAGAGGCGCTGGCCCAGGCCTATGAAGAGCGCTTTGGCGAAGATCTGGAAGATCTGGCGGACCGCCTCCATCTGGATGAAGAGAGCACGGCACTGCGAGCCCAGGCGGTGATCCTGCTGCGTGATCAGCAGCTCATCACCGCCAAATCCCTGCGCAATCTCGCCATGCGCCGGGCGCAAAATACCAAGGAGTTTCTGGTCGACAGCCAGGGGATCGCCCCGGAGCGGCTGTTCGTGCTCGACAGCCAGGTCAAGGAAGAGGACAAGGAAGCCAAAGTGATCCTGACACTGGATCAGTGACGCCGCCGCACTTCGTAAAAAGCGTAATAAAAATACAACCCCTCAACTATTTTGACACCTTTTGCTCACCAAACAGCCTGCCTTGGTGAGCATTTGGCCTCTGATGCAAATAATCACGTAGTTTTTTTACGATTTATCCCCATTGCCCCCTTGCGGGCGCGCCACAGCCTGCCTAAAATCGCGCGTCTTTTGTTAACCCCCACCTCTATTTTTGGAGAACGCCACGTGAGCGAAAAATTGGCCAACCCTGCCCCTCTGGGTCTGATGGGTTTCGGTATGACCACCATCCTGCTGAACATCCATAACGCAGGTTTCTTCCCCATCAGCGCCATGATCCTGGCCATGGGCCTGTGCTACGGCGGCATCGCCCAGATCATTGCTGGCATCATGGAGTACAAGCGTGGCAACACCTTCGGTGTGACCGCGTTCACCTCCTACGGCCTGTTCTGGCTGAGCCTGGTGTTCCTGCTGATCATGCCGACCATGGGTCTGGCCGAAGCCACTCCGCACGCCTACATGGGTTGGTATCTGCTGATGTGGGGCATGTTCACCCTGTTCATGCTGGTTGGCACCATCAACTACCCGCGCGCCAAGCAGTTCGTGTTCGCCTCCCTGACCGTGCTGTTCTTCCTGCTGGCCGCCCGTGACTTCACCGGCAGCACCCTGATCGGCACCATCGCCGGTTTCGAAGGCATCATCTGTGGCGCCAGCGCCATCTACCTGGCCATGGCCACCGTGATCAACGAGCAGTTCGG
>NZ_JAAKNE010000135.1:0-10899 GCF_049170755.1 Aeromonas sp. 604176 | reverse complement strand
TGGTCAGCAGCACCTGTACCGTGCCATCCGTTTCGGTCGCACCCGCATTCAGCGCCTCGACGTTGAAGTCGATGTCACCTTGTGGCGTCACTATCAGCGTCAAGGTCGAAGTAACAACATCAGAACTATCGGTGACCAGATAACTCACTGTAGGAACTGCACCAGAATAGTCAGGAGCGGGGGTAAAGGTGAAAGAGCCATCACTGTTGATGATCAGCGTACCAATGCCAGTAAGGGTCGATGTAACACCTGCGGGAACATCAATATTACTACCCCAGCTATAGCTGATGATGGATTGAGCCAAGGGACCATCCGGGTTGGAGCTATTGGCCAAAAGATCACCACTGACAGGGTTATCTTCATCCATCGAAAATACTTCACTCTCATCCAACAAGAGATTAGTTAGTGGCTCCGGTTCTAACAGTGGTTCAGCCGCTTGCTCAGTGTTGATAATGGGTTCAGCCTGATAATTGGTATCAAAACCGGCCTCGGCAATGGTCGCATCACCGGTTCTATCAATGGTGACAAAGCCACCATTGCCGCTTGCTCCTGCTACCCCGCCAATACCACCGCCACCACCGGCAGCAGGTGCACCACCTGCTGCTGAAGCCTCAAAGTTTTGCGTCGGGTCAACGCCTTGCAAAATTGACTCTTGCAATGCAGCAATGTCAGAAGGAGCGCCCTCCGTGCTGGCACCACCTTGCGGTTGTCCCGGTTCTGCTAATTCGGAACCGGTGGGTACATTCTGCGCTGGTGTATCGTCATAGGGGGAAAGAACAAGCTTGGCATCATCCGCTATGGTCAATTTGGCACCGGGCTGGAGTATTTCCCCCTTTTGCAGGGGGCGACTGCTGCCATCAGCCAGCACAATCTCCACATTCCCTTCGATAGCTGAGACAACCACGGACTTGTCGATGATTTGGGTACGCATATCCATTGCTCCAACGTGACAGATCTTGATGTCTACACCGTAGAGGGAGATAACGTGCTTTTCCGTTGCAATAATCTATAGGTTTGACTGCCCTCAAACCGATATAGAGAATAAAATCGAAAGGTTATTTTTTCTTCATCAAAATCATAACGATACAAATGGAACCAAATAACACCCATATTAATTTGATAATAAAAAAATCAAAAAATATATTGTATTGATATAAAAAATGACCCCATTCGGGGCCATTTCTACAGTGCACATATCAATCAAGACAAGGGGAAAGCAGGATGCACAAATCCCTGATAACCATCGATATGCAACTTGGAAAGCAGTTCCACTTGATGTTGATCTTCGACGCGGGTTGCAATGGTGGTCACACCGGCATTGTGCGCAGCTCGGCACACTGCAGCCAAGAATGAGGTGTCAGCACCAGGCTCCATGACCTGACTGGTATAACCGTGATCCACCTTGACATAGGCAGGCGCTAACTCCTCCAGATAGCCCAGTGACTGGAAGTGACGGCCGTAGTGGTCAACCCCCCACTGGAAACCATGGATCTGCAATGCGCCTACCAAAGCGGCCACATGATCTTTGTGCTTCATAATGGCTGCCTCGGGTATCTCGAATAACAGCCGTTCTTTCAATTCGCCATGTTCGACCAGATAGTGCGTCAGCCAGGTCAAAAACTCATCCGAACAAAGCGAACCTGCCGTTATATTAATTGCCAGCACTAGATCCGCTTGTTTGTGCAGTAAGGGAACACATGCATCAAGTATTGCCTGATCAAAATCGCCCCCCAATTTGAACTGTTCGATGGCAGGCAAAAACTGACCGGCAAAATAGTCCGTGCCATCGCGAGAGATAGATGCAAACAACTCGGCATGCAACCTGGCCCCGTTATCAAATCGGCAAGCTGGCTGAGCCTTGAATCGCCAGAGGTGATGCGAAATAGCATCCTGAACCAAATCACGCCATGCCAAGCGCCCCATCAACCCCTGCTCGGCTCCCCCTTCCATGACAACAGCACCACGGCGTTCATTACGCGCCTTGCCGAGTGCATTATCCGCTTTAGTCAACAGGACTGAGAGATCATCATTACCATCACGGCCTGCAATACCAATGACGGAGAGAGGATTACCCTCCGCCATTGGGTTCACGACCAGATCAGCAATACGAGAATTGATAATTTCTGCCAACTCCTTAAGCTGACCCAAATCATCTGTCGGGCAGAGCAGAGCATATTCGGTCGCTGATATCCGCGCCACAGCTGCACCATCCCATCCCTTAAGCTGTTCGCGTAAGATTTGTGCTATAGATTTGACCATATTATCACGGGCAGCAAAACCTTCATCACGGTAGATATCATCGAGCATATCTACCGCAACCAACATGATGCCCCCTTGGCCAGATTCTGCAATCCAGGCATTAACCTGACCAACAAAATAGGCTCGATTACCCAAGCCAGAAACGGCATCCACATAAACTCGTTCACGCAGTTTCTCCGCCTCGTCGGCCTGCTCTTTGAATTGCACCGCCAACTTTCCGGATAAGATGTTGATCGCTTGTACAACCTGCTTCAATTCATAGGTCTTGGGCTCTGGAATGGTATGCCCAAAATGATGCAATTCAATCTCGACGGCCTGCTCACAAATCTGCTTGAGCGGTTTTAACAGGAAATTAAGTGCACGCATAAGCAAGATCGTGGTTACCAAAAATCCAATCACAAACCAGGTCGCCAGTTCGCTCATCCCTGCCCACAGTTCGTGATAGGCTTGTCCTGGGTGGCCCACCACCTTGAGCTTGCCAAGTTGCAGCCAGCCAGACGTCAGAATTGACTCATTGGATACTTCCGGAAACAAGCCAAGTTCAATAAACCAGTCAGGTACACCTTGAATACGGCTGCTGTTTTCTTCTTCAATCACATCTTTCGACGCAAGCAGGTCAAGACGAACCATACGGTAATAACCACCATCAAATATGGCCTTAATCACCGACTCAGCTCCCACCTTGTCGCCATTTTCAAGATAAGGGGTTAATGCCAGTCCCAGTGACGTAGCGGTGTTGATTACCGTTGTTTCCTGCTGTTGTGCCAGATAAGTTCGTGTCGAATTGAATTGCACCCAATAAGTAGCTGCAAACAATAGTCCAAACAACAGCAACATGGTGGCCAATAACTGTCTATAAAGCGTCATAGGTTAATCATCCAAATTCACCACAGGCCTAGCCAATCGCCCCGATGTCATGCGATTGCGTAAATCATTCCATAATCCCAAGCGAGATGATTGGCCAGCCAGCTCCCCTTGGCCTCGCGCCTTCATCAACCACAAGTGACTACCGTTAAAACTATAGATAGGTACCAAATCTCGCCGTTGGGTAGCGGGTCGAATAGAGCCTATCAAATTATCCAAAATAACCGGAACCGAAGAGGGTGTCTCATAATATGCCACCACCATGTGGAACTGGTTGTAATCAAGGGCCTTGACATAAACCATCCGCATTTTTTCATCCGGGATCCCCAATTCCAGTAGTGTGGAATATTTGGCAATACTGAAATCTTCGCAATCTCCTCCGGCAGCTCCCAGAAACTCGAGCGGGGTTGCCCAGTAATCTTTCTTGCGCCACAACTTGATGTCATCAACAAAGCGCATTTGATTAAAAAAGTTGTTCACTCTTTCGAGCTTTTTCGTCTCGCTCAGTGCCTTTCCCTTCGTTTCCATCACCAGCATGCGCCAACTGGTTACACGCTTGCCAGCTCTGGCGCCATAGGTCTGCTCCGCCCGCTTGATCAAGTTGAGGTCTTCCTGTGGCAGAGGCTGGCTGGCACAGAGCAAAAGTGAGAAGGGTAACAGCAGGATCCATAAGGAGTGGCGCAGAGTACGTAGAGATCGGTATCTCCATTTATTGAGGAGATCATACCATCTGCCTCCGGTACCACGCTGGAGTGTCACGTCATATGCCTGCTGCATGATTGCTTCTGCACTCCTCAAAAACCGCGCAACCACCTGCTTTAGCCAAACATGGTGACTGCCAGCTGCAGTCACCATGTTGGCGTTCATCATCATCCCGGCGGGATCATTGGCAAACGGTTATTGCCTGGGCTGCCATTCAGCGGGTTGCTTGACGCTAAATGCGTTGAGCAGACTTCCAGTCGCATTGAGGATGCGATAGTCCGCCAGCAATGCATCATACTCAGCAGTGATATAACTGCGACGCGCTTCGAACAATTCGTTTTCGGTGTTCAATACGTCCAGCAAGGTTCGCTGACCCAAGCCAAACTGCTTCTTGTATGCCTGAACGGTATCGTAGCTTGCATCAACATGCTCTTTAAGGAAGGTTTTCTGTTTGGCCAGCGACTCTTTCGCATTCCATGCCAAACGGGTTCCCTCTTCTACCTGACGAAATGCATTCAGATGAATGTCTTTCGCCTGAGAGTACAGTGCCGAAGTTGCATTGCTCTCGGCTACGTCAGAACCACCTCGGAACAGGTTGTAACGCATCCGCACCATAGCTGTCAGATCGTCATTGCGACCTTTAACGGCATCAATATCCTCATTCCAGTTTTGGTCCACTTCAAAAGTGACGTTAGGGTAGAAACCGGATTTGGCACCTTCATGCTGATACTTGGCCGCTTCAATATCTTGCAGGGATGAGAGCAGGGTCGGGTGAACTTCTGTCGCCGTTTTCAGGGCAGTATCGAGACTAGCCGGGACCAACTCGGCATTAGGTACCGGTTGAACGAGATCTTTTGGTACCTCGTTAACCACCCGAATAAACTCGCTTTCCGCATCACGGTAGTTGTTTTCAGCGGCGGCTTGGTTGGCGTAGGCCCTGGCAACACGACCATCAATCTGGGTCTGATCAGCAGTAGAACCAAGCCCTGAATCAGTCCGTTTCTGAATGTCGCTACGGATCTGTTCGTGGGTTTCCAGGTTCTGTTTGGAGAGTTCCAGGATCTCCTGCTGGCGCAGCATATTGAGGTAGACCTCAGCCACTCGCAGCGCGGTATTCTCTGCTTCGGAGATCATCGCCAGACGCTGGGCGTTGGCTTCAGCTTCAGTTCGGGAGACGTTGTTGCTGACATCAAAGCCATCAAACAACATCTGCCGCAAACTGAGCCCAGCCTCTTTGCGAGTCATGGAGTCATCAATATTGCTGTTTGAACCAGCAGCCCGGGTAGAAGGGCTGTCAGTCTTTTCATAGCCTACGCCGCCACGCAGATCGATCGTTGGATAATAGCCACCCTTGGCGCCATCATGCTGATAGAGGCGTGCCTGGTAGAGATCAAACGCTTCCTTGATCTTGGGATGCGTAGCGAGTGTCTGTGCCACCGACTCTTCCAGAGTCTGGGCCTGACCCAAACTAGGGATAAGGGTGATGCCACTGACCAGCATGGCAACAATCGTTTTTTTCATGTTATCTCCAGTCATGTTTTGTTTTTAGATTGTTGGCTTATCGTTCTCTCAGTGCCGACTGCTTAGCCCGTAAAATCGGCTTAAGTAAATAGTCTAGGACACTTTTTTTACCAGTAATGATATCAGCACTGGCTAACATACCGGGGATGATGGGAAGTGCGTTAAGCTCATCGCCCAAGTAACTCTTCTCGGTACGCACCCGAACCAGATAAAAGGAGTTCCCCTCCTCATCCTGGATCGAGTCCGCACTTATCTGTTCAACCTTGCCATGCAATCCTCCATAGATTGTAAAGTCGTAGGCAGTAATCTTGACGATGGCATCCAGCCCCGGTCGCAGGAAGGCGATATCTTTCGGCGACACCTTGGCTTCAACCAACAAGGTGTCCTCCAGCGGCACTATCTCCATCAAATCCATGCCGGGCTGCACCACGCCGCCCAGAGTGTTGATCTTGAGTTTCTTGATGGTGCCCTTGAGCGGAGCAATCACGCTGGTCCGATCAACCCTATCTCGCAAGCCAACCTGCCCTTCTGACAACTGGCCAAGTCGCCCCTGCTTCTCATTCAGTTCCGTCTGGGAGTCAGCACGGAATTTCAGCGCTATGTCATTGCGCTTGGAAATAGTCTCACGCAACACCGAATTGAGTTTTGGGATCAGCAGACGGTTGCTCTCCAGCTCCCCCTGCATCTCGTTGACCTGCCGCTCCAGCTTGATTAGCTCCACTTGAGGCACTATACCCTCTTTTGCCAGTGGACGGCTAATATTGAGCTCTTGTCTGGCCAGATCCACACTGCGATTCACGGTGCGAATTTTGGCATTCAGTTCAATCAGTTCCTGCTCTTTCTGCTCGATCTGTTGACCAAGAATATAGAGCTGGTTCTTCAGGTTATTAAGGCGATCCCGTTGTACCGAGCGTTCACGGTTGGCATATTCGGGAAAGACGGTTTCATAGCCATCCGGAAACTGAATTGGCGCTTCTCCCACCACTACCTGTTCACGCCACCCCAGTGCAGGGTCATTTTTAACCTCAACACTGGCCATTTCGGCCCGTAACCGGGCAATATCTCCTTTCAGAGTGACCAGCTCCTGCTCACGCTCTCGAAAATCGGAGCGGAAACGGGTGTCATCGATACGCAGCAGCGGCTGTCCCTTCTCGACGATATCTCCCTCTTTGACGAAGATCTCTTTTACTATCCCCCCTTCCAGATTCTGGATCACCTGCAGTTGGCGGGATGGGATCACCTTGCCCTGACCCACGGTGACTTCATCCAGCTCGGCCCAGGCAGCCCAGACGATGGCACTCATGAAAAAGAGGAAACAGCACCACAACAGGATGCGGGCACCTGTTGGGGTAGTAAGCAACACAGCGGCCGCGCCGTCATCGACAAACTCCAGATGCTCGGGGGCCGGCAATACATCACCGGAAGGCGCCTTTTTGCTGCGTTTTAACCAGTCCATGAGCCCCTTAACCATGGGACACCTCCTGCACGCGCACCTTGCCTTCCTTCAACTGCTGCAACACCACCTCTTTGGGGCCATCTGCCACAATCTGTCCCTGCTCGATGACAATAACCCGCGAGGCCACATCCAGCATTGAGGTCTTGTGGGTGATGAGGATCAAGGTGGTTTCCGGGCCCAGTCTGGCGAGCTCCTGTTTGACCTGCATCTCGGACTGGTTGTCCATGTTGGAGGTAGGCTCATCCATCACCAGAATGGGGGGATCATTGAGCAGGGCGCGTGCCAGCAGGATCGCCTGACGCTGGCCACCGGAGAGCTGGCGGCCACCCTCGCCGATCTGCCGATCCAACCCGTTGGGATCACGGTTGGTAAAATTGGTGACGCCCGCCCGCTTGGCAGCGCGCAAGACTCTCACGTCATCCACCAGCGGATTACCCAGCATGATGTTGTCTCGCACCGAACCAAAAAAGAGAATGACATCTTGGGGAACACAACCGATATTGCGACGAATCACCGAGGGAGGTAACTGGTCTATTTCGAAACCATCGATCCGGACCGAACCGTCAGTCGGCCGATACAGCCCCATCAACAACTTCTCGAGGGTCGTTTTACCCGCCCCAATCCGGCCGATAATTGCCACCTTTTCACCCGGCTGAATACGCAAATTGATATGGTGCAGGGTGCTGGTTTCCATTCCTGGATATTTGAACGAAACATTTTCGAATTCAATTCGACCGGCAATCACCGGATGATGGATATATTGCTTGCCCTCCTCCTGCTCACCCGGGGTTTGCATGATTTTTTCCAGAATATCCAGTGCAGATTTGGCCTGGTTATAACGGGTCGACAACACTGAGAGTTGCACCATGGGCGCAATGGCACGGCTGGAGAGCATCACGGCAGCAATCATCCCCCCCATGGTGACCAAGCCTTCGGAGATCTGGTAAACACCGACGATCACCAGACCGACCGTCACAACCTGCTGGATATAACTGGCCAGTGACGACATGGAGTTGGTAATTCGCCGTGTTTGTACACCCCAAGTGGAAATATGGGAAACAGCCTGCTCCCAACGGTGCTGGAACAGACTCTCGGCGCCAAAAATCTTGACCGTTTCCAGCCCAGAAATACTTTCGATCAGGTTGGCATTTTTCTGAGAGGCCAGCCGGGAACCCTCTTCGATGGACTTTTTGAGCGGCTCTTGAATATAGACGCTATAGGCGATGAGGATCAGCATGGCGACGATGGGGACCACCACCATCACGCCAGCAAACATCCAGATAATAAAGAGGAAGAAGACAGCAAAAGGGAGATCGATAAGAGTAGAAACCGTCGCGGAAGTGAAAAACTCCCGCACCGATTCAAATTCCTGCAGATGTTTGGCGAAAGCGCCGGTGGAAGCGGGACGAGACTCCATCCGCATGCCCATCACCTTGGCGAAAATCTTGGCAGACAATAGCACATCAGACTTTTTGCCAGCGATATCGATAAAGTAACTGCGCAACTGCCGCATCACAAAATCGAAGGTAAAGACCACCATGGCCCCGACCGCCAGCACCCAGAGCGAATCAAACGCCAGATTGGGTACAATCTTGTCATAGACGTTCATGGTGAAAAGAGGGCTGGCGATGGCAAACAGGTTGATCAGAATGGAGGCGATCAGCACATCGCGATAGATACCGCGGGATTCGAACAAGGTGCTCCAGAACCAGTGTCCATCACGGGTTTCCAGCACCTTGGGAGAGCGATCGTCAAACTTGAACTGCTTCTTAACGTAAAAGAGACGCCCCAAATACTCATCACCCAGCTGGGCAGCAGTCAGCCATTGGGCGGCATCACCTGCCTGCGGGAAAATCACTTTCCCCTGGCTGCGATCTTCGTTCCACTCCAGCAAAATACAGGCGCCACCGTTACGCATCTGCAATACGCAGGGCAGCAGCAAGGGAGAGATCTGATCAAGCGGCTGGATCACTTCACGGGCAGATAGCCCGCCCCGCTCGGCAGCACGACAAAAGAGTGCTGTAGTCAGTCGTCCGGAGACCAGTGGCAACCCGGTCGTCAGGGCATCCTGGCTGTTGGGCACACCATAAAAGCGGGTCAAGAAGACCAGACACTCCAATAACTCATCGATACGACTTGTTTCTGCTTGCATAGCATCCCGTCACTGCATTAATAAGGTCGATACGAGAGGGGTATCACTCATATTTTCCTGCTATAGCGACTCTAAAAACGAGCCCCCTCCCACAGATGAGCCTGATCAGGGAATAAACCTATCCGGATACATCGTGACACTCACCACCAATTTTCCTTGCATGATGATTGGTAAAACCAGCCTGTGAGCATCATGCCGACGCCTCCCTCAGGTAAATGGAGGTGTTAATTGATAATGGCATTTATTGTGGCGCATCACTATATCAACCTGCAGGTACCAAAACTATAGTTTATGGTATGAACTTTTTATATAACCCTATGTTTTACGTGAAAATAATAATTACGAACTCAATTATAGGTCAGGAAGTATGAAGGGTCTTCCCAGTGCATGACCCTGAGGGCCACTCAAGGAGAGTGCTCGTGCAATGTCCGCCATCGCAGTCCAGCGATTCTCGCACCAGGCGGGAGCAAGCAGGGTTGGGCGGCGCGCCGATGCCGAAATCCGGTGATACACCACCTCGGGTGGTGTGTGCTGGATCATGGCGACAGCGGCTTCCACATACTGCTCCAGCGTCAATACCTCAAGCCGCCCAGCTTGCCACGCTTTGCCAAGAGTACTGCCCTCTACCACATGAAGCGGATGCAGCTTGATCCCCTCAACACCGGTCCCAACGATACGATGCAGGGTATCGAGGCTGTCCATCGACACCTCGCCCGGCAGGCCGACGATCAGATGAGCACATACCTTGATGCCGCGCTGATGGGCACGTCTTACCGCATCCTCATAGGCGGCATAACCGTGGCCGCGGTTGATCCGTTGCAGAGTCTTGTCGTTGGCGCTTTGCAGCCCGAGCTCCAGCCACACCTCGTAGCCCCGGGCCTGATAGCCCGCCAACAGATCCAGCACCGCATCCGGCACGCAATCGGGGCGAGTGCCCACACAGAGCCCCACCATATCGCTCACCGACAGCGCCTCTTCATACATCCGCTGCAGATATTCGACCTCGGCATAGGTGCTGGTATAGGCCTGAAAATAGGCAAGATAGCGCTTGGCACGGGTGACTTCGTCCCGGCGAGCCAGCAGTTGTTGCACCACTGAGAGTTGTTGGGCCGACTCGTCGGCAAAAGAGGATACGTTGCAGAAGGTGCAGCCACCACGGCCCAGGGTGCCGTCACGGTTCGGGCAGGTGAAGGCCCCGTGGATGGAGAGTTTGTGGATCTTCTGACCGTGACGCTGCTTGAGATCCTGACCGAATGTATTGACGAGTTCGTGTAACTGCATGACACCTCCGCTAAAGGAGCGCCATTGTACGAGCTTGCGCAAAACAGGGGCTGAGCTGGATCAAGCTAGCGGAGAGGGTAAAACATATAAATACCCGACCAATTTTGAATAAATATAGAGAAAAAGCGCAAAAAAAGGATTTTTACAGTTCTTTGACGATTCAAACAGTAAACATCCATATGAAAATGAGACCTGATAACCCACTGTTGAACAATGAAAAATTCAAAGAGACCCGACAGCACACAATTGCAAGCATGGGATATTGAAAATGTGATCCCTTCCGCTGTCGGCCACATCGGGTTGGTAAAATTACTACATTCGCCCATCGTCGCCGAGCACACCATTGAGCCCGTCAATGGCGATATATTTAACCAACAAAATCAAACTACGCAGAATAAATACTTCATAACTGCGAGCTAATCCCCCTAACCCGACATTTTGTTATGCGAATGTAACCATGAAGACAAACCTGACCTGCGATTGACCTCGCCAGAAAATCCCATTAGTTTGGAGATTCGCCACGTCAGGCAGACGGAACCACAAGAGCCAATCGCAATTTATGCAGTCAGGTGATGACTGTGCGATACAAGGCCGAGCAAGGGAGAAATGCAATGTCACTATATGATCCAAAGCTGGAGAGGGATAACTGTGGCTTCGGCCTGTT